>JAZKXM010000029.1:0-23262 GCA_045611585.1 Candidatus Scatosoma sp.
GGAAGGCGCGAAGGAATACATACGCGGGTGCGTGATTGAACAGGTATGTAAAAAATGTCCTCAATACGCCGAATGTGCCAAGCGGGAAGGCGGTAGAAACAGCCTCAGCGCGCTGATCGACGTCGGGT
Organism: Candidatus Scatosoma sp.; assembly: GCA_045611585.1. Classification (GTDB taxonomy): domain Bacteria; phylum Bacillota; class Clostridia; order Christensenellales; family Borkfalkiaceae; genus Scatosoma. The sequence goes on from JAZKXM010000029.1 coordinate 129, forward strand.
GTATGAAGGGAAAAACCAGCCTCATTGACATCCCCTCTGCGATGGCGAAGGTGTGCATCCGTCAAAGCGACGTGTTATATTCGGTCAATCGGCAAATTGGGGATTTTCGAAAATATATGATAGAATCGGAAAACGCGGCGAATGGGCGAAGCTTGCTAGCAAATCAAGCGCAAGGGGTGAGTGAGATTTTGCGGAATATCGCCTTGGAACAGAGCGAACCGTTAAAAATTCACCCCGAACAAGAACGCGCCTTGAATGTGGCGATGTTAAAAGCGGGTGTGGTTTGTTCGGAAGTGTTGATTTTTGGTGAAGAAAACGACGTCACCCTATCCCTCGTCACCTTTGGTGCGGCAAACGTCAAAAAAATTGCCGACGTGGCAAGCGAGTTTTTCGGGATTGAAATGATTATATCCAAGAGGCTTGCCTTATCAAAGGATAAATTTTGCTGTATTTTACGGAAAAAGCCCTATTTTGACGCGGCGTTTGGGGTGGCGTGCGCCACCAAATTCGGTGAGAGCGCAAGCGGAGATACTCATTCGGTAATCAAAATTGACGAAAGGCGATTTATGGTTGCACTTTCGGACGGAATGGGAAGCGGGGAATACGCGCGGAAGATATCGGAAAGCACAATCTCCTTATTGGAGAGCTTTTATCGGGCGAAAATCCCCTCTCCGCTGATTTTATCCACCGTGAACAAGCTGTTATCCTTTAACCGCGAAGAAAGCTTTGCGTGCGTGGATATCGCCGTTATTGATCTAGACAGCGGCGTGGCAGACGTTGTAAAAATCGGCTCCCCTTTCGGTTTTATTTTGTCGGGGAACGTAATGAAAATTCTTGAAAGCGCCTCCCTGCCGTTGGGAGTTTTGGAAAGTCTGCGCCCCGACGCAACGACTTATCCCTTACAGGAAAACGACGTACTGCTGTTTTTAAGCGACGGGATCACCGACGCGTTTGGCTCCTCTACCGACCTTTACGAAGCGTTAAAGCGCATCTCCGCGACGAACCCGCAAGAGCTGGCGAACTGTTTATTGGAAAAGGCGATTGCCGCCTATGGCAACGTTGCAAAAGACGATATGACGGTGCTTGCCGTGCGGTTGTTTAAAAGCGCATAAGGGCGCGTAACTGCGTTTTGTTTGGATTGGGGCTAAGGTTTGCGCAAGCAAGGCTTGCGTGTGACCGCAAGGCGGTCAAGGGGCGCGAACTGTGTTCGCTTGATTAAGTCCGTTTGCGCAAGCAAGGCTTGCGTGTGACCGCAAGGCGGTCAAGAAGCGCGAACTGCGTTCGCTTGATTAAGTCCGTTTGCGCAAGCAAAGCTTGCGTGTGACCGCAAGGCGGTCAAGAAGCGCGAACTGCGTTCGCTTAATTAAGTCCGTTTTTTTGTGGGCTCTGCCCACACCCGCAAGAAACTGAGTTCCTTGACCTCCCGTTAAAAAAACACCTCCCTCGGAGTTTACGAGAGAGGTGTTTGGTTTTGGTTTAGTGCTTTATTCTTCCGTGGGCTGTTCAGGTGCCGCTTGCGCGGGTTGGGGTTTGCGGAGAAGGAATACTTTGCCGCAATCAGGGCAACGATAGCCCGGTGCGCCTTCCTTGACCGTCAACGTTTTGCCGCAGGTGGGGCAGGATACCGTTCTTTCCTTGCCGTTCGCTTCCCATTGATAGGTAAGACCAAGAACGTCGTCTGCCGTTTTGGGCATTTTCGGTTCTTCAACGGGTGCGGGCGCAGCGGGCGCCGCTTCCATAGCCGGCGTTTCCACGGGCGCGGGTTGAGGCATTATCGGCGCCGCCGTAGGCGTTGCCGTCGCCGTCGTCAACTGCGTAGGCGTTGCCGCACCCACAGGGAGAGCGTAGCCACGTTGCATAGGCATTACCATAACGGGCATACCGTTAGGTTGCAAGAAGATACCCGGCTGTGTGATGCATTGGAGAGGGACCCTATATGCGGGCATTATGTAAGGCTGAACTACCTCGGTGGGTTGTTCTTCCGTTTGCGCCGCTTCTTCGCTGCCTTCCCCTTCTTCCGTCTTTTGTACGCGGGTCTTTACCGCGCAATCGAAGATGAACGCGACGATCGCAAGAGCGGTAAGGATAACGATTTGCAAAAATGCGGAATCGGTAACAAAATTCTTTTCCGCTAAAAAGCTGACGACCAGCCACGCTGCCGACGTGATTGCGGCGAACATGGTGAACACCTTGTAGTTCTTCATCCCCTTGCCTTTCATACCGTCGCGGTTGAATTCCGTCGCCCGAAGGGCGTGATTGACAAGAACAAAGATCCAAAGCAGGAATGCGAGCTGGAGCGCAACCGAAAGAAGGCTGAACAGCACCTTCGTCCAGTACAGCGCGTCACCCTTGGTGATGATTTCCGCAATTACATCCCTGATCGTCGTTGCTTGAATGAATAAGTACACGATAGCGCCCGTGAACAGGATTTGCAAAAGGTTACGCCAGAAGAAAACGCCCATTTTGCTTTCACGCGCGGTTTCCACCACCGTATCCTCTACGTCGAACAAGGAAATTTTACCGCCGACAAGACCTGCCACAAAATGCAGGAACACGCCAACACCAAGCGCTGCGTAGGAAGCCCAGCCTACCGTTACTTTTGTAATCGTGCAAGCGACCACCGTACCAAGCACGATCGTAACGAGCGTACCCGAATACAAGCTTGCCATTTTATCCATCGCGTAAACGTTGCGGTTGTAGCCCGTCTTTCTGGTTGCCTTTTTCTTGGAAAGCCATTTTAAGCAAGAGAAGGAACGAAGCAAATTGATCAGCCCTACCACAAGCATCAACGCGAAGATCACCGCCACGGGGACGTTGACAAGCGTGTTGGTGGACAGCTTTGCCTCAAAGGAGAGCAACGGTTTATAGAAATTGGTTGCCGCGACGCTCCAATCGCCGACGGAGAAGAAGGCAAGACCGATCGCCGCGACTGACGAAAGGAACAAAAACGCGAACAGCAGGATTGAACCGAGAAGGTACAACGCGCCTGCGAATTTTGCCTTGCGATGCGCTTTTTTGATCTTTTTCTTCAATTCCGCTTTTTCTTCGGGGTTTACTGCGGGTGCGCTTTGCATAGGCACGGGCGCAGGATAGCCGTAAGGCGACGCGGGATACTGCGGGTTGGTTGCCGCATAAGCTTGGGGTTGGTTCATGATAAAATTCCTCCGAAAGTTAAGAGTTTTTTATTTTTTTCTTTTTGTCGGGGTGATAGGATACGAAACCTGCTGCTGAACAGGATAGAAAGAGTTTCCGCCTGCAAGCATGGGCATTACCATAACGGGCATACCGTTGGGTTGCATATAAACGCCGCCGTGGTTCAGGTTGCCCTGATTGACGGGCATACGGTAAGTAGGCATTTGGGGAGCCATCGCGTTGGCGTTGTAGGTATCCGGATCAATGTCCATTTCGTAATCGTCTTTGATTTTGTAAATTCTACGTTTCATTATCTTTTCCTCCCTGAATTAATCAACGAAATAGTATTCTACTGCGGGCGCGTTATTGTATGCGTCCTGAGGATTTGCCGTCATGGGCATCACCATATACTGCTGACCACCTTGGTTTACAAAGCAGGGCGAGGAGATGCATTGAAGGGGTACGCGCGAAGCGGGTTGCTGTTGCGTATAGTACTGCGTAGGATCCGTTTCCACTACCACTTCTTTTGCGGGACGGTAAGCTTTCTTCAAGCGGGGAAGCCAGCAAAGGCATACGTCCAAAAGGAACGCGCCGAACGCAATCGCCGCCACGTAGATTGCGGGAAGGTTGTCTTTAAATTGGATCTGTGCCATCATGTATTCGACCACCACTACGCCTGCCATCAAAAGGAACGCGAAGAATGCGAACACTGCGAAGTTCTTTCTGCCCGCCGCTTCTCTGCCGTCACGGTCAAATTCGGACACGCCCGTGGCGTGTTTTAACAATACGATCCAGCAAAGGAAGGTTACGATTTCCAAAGATACTGCGATCAAGCGGGAAAGGTCTTCAAGGAGAGCTTGATACCCGCCGAGTTTCGTAAGGGAAAGCAAGGTTGCCATCATCGTCGTTCTCTTCGCGAAGAACCAAGCGAATGCAGCCGTTGCCGCGAGTTGTACAATATTACGTACGATAGGACCAAAGCTGCCGTATCTGCGTTTTTCTTCTTCAACGCCCGTCCGCGCCGTAAACAGGCTGACCGTGCCGCCGATTACGCCACAGAAAAGATGAATTACGACTGCCGCAGCCGCAACAATATACGAAAGGGAGAGATATTTTGCACCCAACAGGAAAATTGCAAACGTAGCCAGCGCAACTGCGCAGAAGGAATCGGAGAAAATTCTGCCCATATCTTCCATTGCGAACGCGTTGCGGTTGAAGCCGTACGTTCTGCTTGCCTTTTTCTTATACAGCCATTTTAATTTTGCAAAGCAACGAATGACGTTTACGAACAGGACGAACAGCAAAATGCCGTAAATCCCCGGGATCATCAACGTTTGGAAAAGACCGAGGTTAATGTTTTTAAAGTCAATCTTCGTGAAGGGTTTCCAGAAGGTCAAAACGGAAAGCTGCCAAGCCGTATCCGAAACTTTGCCGTCTGCTTTTACCTCCAAAAGGGGCAAGCACGTCGCCGCAAGCAATGCGATCGCGCCCAGCAAATACAAAAATCCAACGAATTTCGCTTTGCCCTGCGCTGCGCGGACGCGCTTTTTCATGTTTACCCGCTTTGCGGCGGGTCTGGTGGGTGCAGCTACGGGAGCGGGTACGCCCTGCAATCCGTACTGCGACTGAATGAGTTGAGTGTTCATGGTTTTCCTCCCTAAAATATATTTATTTTTCCCCCGAAGGGTTTATTTCTAAAATTGTCGTAACGCCGATATATTTTCTACCGCTATATTACATTCCGCGCGCGGTACGCGCGAAATATCCTATGCGTAGGTACGCGCGAAAATGGGCTCAGTCGTCTATGCCTTCGTAATAAAAATCATACTCCGGTGCGCCATAACCTGCCTGCGGATAGCCCGTTTGGGGCGCTCCGTAGGGCGGGAAGGGCTGCGCGGGATAGCCCGCTTGGGGATACCCGTAACGCTGCGGAACCATCGCGTTTGCGCTGTCGATAAAATCTTCTACCTCTATGTCCTCGAAATCCTCCACTTTGTCCGAAGGATATTTTCTTAAAATAAGCTCGATAACGAACGCCAACAAGGCGATCAGAGCAATAAACAGACAGTCGCGGACGAACTGCTGCGTCAAATAGAACTGTACGGCAACCGCCGCGCCTGCAACCAGTACCGTTATGAATGCAAAGCTACGGAACACGAGCGCGCCCGCTGCGTAGGCTCCGTCACGGTCGTACTCGGCAATGCCCGTTGCGTGCTTCAAAAGGACAAGCCAGCAAAGGAACACGAGCAAATGCGCCACGGGATAGATGGACGCTACGGGGTTTTGCGTAATAGCCGCAAAGTTGCGGGAAACAAGGATATGTAACAGGGTGGCGATGGCGTTCGTTTGCAGCATAAACCATGCGATTGCGCCGACGACGCCGAGCTGGATCAGGTTTCTGATGACGGGAACGAGTACGCTGCCCTTTCTTCTTTCTTCTTCGATCATTCCGTTTTCAACCACGTAAAGGTGGATAGAGCCGCCCACTGCGCCGCAAAGGAAATGAATTACTATACCCAGCCCTGCAGCGACGATTGCGTAAGGGGGGGCGGTTACGAGCTTTGTACCCGAGGATTTCGTCAGCAGATAGATGAGGAAGGTGAAGGCGAGAAGGACGTAAAAGGAGCCGGAAAAGAGCTTGCCCATATCCTCCATCGCAAACACGTTACGGTTGTAGCCGTTTAAGCGGCTGGGGCGTCTTTTAAACAGCCATTTTAGCTTTCCAAACGAGCGCAAAAGGTTGATTGCGACCGTCAAAAGGATCAGCGCGTAGAACACGGAAACGACAAGCGAAATCCATTGTTCGGGCGTGAAGGTGGAAATGCTTTTGATTTGTAAAAAGGGCTTCCAAAAGGTAAGCACCCACAAATTGCCTTCCGCCGTTCCGTCCAGCGTCAGCATGGGCAAACACGCAAGAGCCGCGATCGCGATAGACGCCAAAAGATATAAAATCCCGACCAACTTTGCCTTTGCTTGTGCTTTGACGATTTTGTGGCGTAAAAGCGCCGCGCGACGCGCCGTACCGTAAGCGTCGGTTTGAGGGAAGCCTTGATAACCGCCATTTTGATAATACATAAATCCGTCTCCCTTTGTTGCCTGTTCAGCTTTTTTCTTTGAGTGGTTTGCCCTTTGTTTCGGGCGATCGGGAAAGAACGTTACAGCAGATATGTAGCTGAAAATTCCTTCCATATTATATATGAATTAGTTGATTGTATATATTATAACGCATCCAAAATAAATTGTCAATATAATTTGTGACATTTTTTTGCCTGTGACGGGATAAATTTTGTCTTTTTTTGGTGGATTGGCAAAGGGTGGAGATTTTTTTGAAAAAACGAATAAAAAGCGCGCGAAATTGCCCTTTCGCGCGCTTTTTATTCTTGCAAAAATCCCGCTTTTATCGCGGGATTTTTATCGTTTATTTTTTGTCGAAAAACTCTGCTTTATACATAGAGATACACTTATTGATGACGTCCATCGCTTCGTCGCGGTGGCAAATCTCCTTTACCGTCGTTTGCTTATGCTCTAACGATTTATAAACCTCGAAAAAGTGCATCATTTCCTCGAAAATGTGGTTGGGGAGTTCGTGTATGTCGTAATATTGATTGTAACGGGGATCACCGAAGGGAATGGCAATAATTTTTTCGTCCAACGAATCGCCGTCCACCATTTTGATCACCCCGATCGGGTAGCAGGTGACGAGGGTCATCGGGTAAATAGTTCCCCCACCCAGCACCAGCACGTCAAGCGGGTCGCCGTCCTCGGCGAGCGTTCTGGGAATAAACCCGTAATTGGCGGGATATACCGTGGAGGTGTATAACATTCTGTCCAGCTTTAACAGCCCTGTTTCTTTGTCTAATTCGTACTTGGTTTTGCAGCCACGGGGAATCTCGATCAGCGCCTCGAATTTTCGAGCGGTAATGCGGTCTTGCGAAATGTCGTGCCAAATGTTCATAATGAAAATTCTCCTTCCTCTTATTGATTTCTCTCTTATTGGTTTCGCTATTGATTTTTGTTTCTTAAATTACGGTTATATTGTATCATATTTTTTGCGTTTTAGCAAGGGCTTTGGCGGGAATTTTCGATTTTGAGAGTGAGTAGGCGGAATTTTCCCCGAAAACTTTTTCGGTTTTTCGCGCAAAAAGCTTTGACAAGGCAAAAAAAATGTGATATAGTATTATAGCGTTTGAAAAGCGCAAGCGTTTTATTTAGCCGTGCAGAAGTACCCAAGAGGCTCAAGGGGCTCCCCTGCTAAGGGAGTAGTATGGGAAAACCGTAGCGCGGGTTCGAATCCCGCCTTCTGCGCCAAAAAAAAGACAGGTGTTTGCCTGTCTTTTTTTCGTGCCTTGGCGGGTGAGAAACCGCGAATTATCGCGGGTTCGCGCGAGCGACGTCCGCAAAGCGGTTAGGTGAATTGCTTTGCGATTCAATGAAATACGGCTACGCCGTGTAAAATACGCCAAAGGGGTATGAAATTTGTCCTTTCGACAAATGAAATACAACAAAGGACGTTGTATTGCGGTAAGAATTTAAAGGGCGCAACCTATGGGTTGCTTAATTGGGGGCTTTGGGCGGCTATCGCCGCTTGTACGCCTATGGCGTAAGAGCGCGAACTTGCGTTCGCTTGATTAAGTCCGTTAATTTTGTGGGCGCCGCCCACGCCCGCAAGGAACTGAGTTCCTTGGCCTCCCGTTTGGGATAGGTAATAAGGAATAGTGAAAAATGAAAAAGAGCGGTAGATTTAAAGAGCGCGGCAAGCCGTCGTTACGGAAACAGCGTTTTGAACGGTGCGGGCAACGGGGCGGCGATTGTGATTAATTCGCCGCTTTGCGGGTGCTGGAAGGTCAGCCGCGACGCGTGCAAGCCCAGCCGCTTTAACGGATCTTTCGTGTAACCGTATTTTTCGTCCCCTACGATCGGATGACCGATTTCGTGTAATTGCACTCTGATTTGGTTCTTTCTGCCCGTTTCGATATTCACCTCTAACAGAGAATACTGCCCGTTTTCTTTTACTACTTTATAATTGGTTACCGCCCTTTGCCCCGTCGGGTCTTTCGTGGCGTAAACCAAATTGTTTGCATTCTCTTTTAAATATGAAACTAACGTGTCCTCTTTCTTTTCGAACATACCCTCCGCCACCGCGTAATATTGACGGGTGGTTACCAACTCGTTCCAGCGAAGCTTTAACATAGAATGTATCTTCACGTTTTTGGCAAACACCAATACGCCCGAAGTCTCTTTGTCGATCCTATGCAGCACGAACGGGCGCGCGGTTTTGTCTGCGGAACGCAGATAATCCATTACGTACGCGAACGCGCTTTCCGTTTCCTTATCGCTTTCCACCGATAACAGCCCCGCGGGTTTGTCCACGGCAATAAAGTCTTCGTCCTCGAACAGAATCTTGAACGGCGGGCGTTTGGGCGAAAAGCCGCTTGATTTTGCCGCCGCTTGTCCTTTTTGCGGCGTTTTCGATCCCGCCGCGTCTTTGGGCGCGGAATGGCGGGCTATTTTCACTTCGTCGTCTTTGGCGAGAATAAAATTGTACTGCGTTGCCACGCAACCGTTGACAAGAACCTGACGGCGGGTCAATAGAGATTTTACGTTGTTTCGTGACGTGTTGCATTTTCTGAGCAGAAATTCTAACAACTGGTCACTATGATTGACCTTATACGTCGCAAGATATACAGCGGGTGAGTTTTTACCCACCCCGATTCCCCTCTTTTTCGGCTGTGACAGCGTTGATTTGGTTGATGTTGTCGCTTTTGCTGATTTTGACGGTTTTAACTGTTTTGATGAAACTGGCGCGGCGGGCGTTTTTGCCGTTTTTACCGTTTTTGCCGTTTTTGCCGCGCGCGGTCTTTTATCGAAAGTGTTTTGCATGGTTTTTCGACCTCTGTTTTGGATTCGTTTTTGATATTATACCACGAATAGAAAAAACTTTCAAGCGAATTATGCAAAGAAATCACCGACCGAATTATGCCTTGAAATATTTTTTAAAAAACTTTGAAAAATTGCGAAAAAACGCTTGACTAAAAAGGAAAGTATGGGTATAATTATTTATGCTGTTTGTGACAGCGTGCATATATTGAGGCGTAGCGCAGCTTGGTAGCGCGTTTGGTTAGGGACCAAAAGGTCGTGGGTTCAAGTCCCGTCGCCTCAACCAAAAAATACAGTACATCGCTGATGTGCTGTATTTTTTTTATTGTTTCGGCGTTGCGACGGGACTTGAGGGTGGAAGCAAGACGTTTTGACTTGGGTTTTGCGCATTATATTTTCGCCGTTCCTCCTCGCCCCGTCAACTTTTTTCAACGCCCCTCCCCTCTCTTTGCTCTAAGAATGTTTATTGCACTATTTTTGCAGTTATTGTAATATATTACCCGAAAAAAGTGCAAGAATTGCATTGTTATTGTATTGAAATTCTCCAAAAAATGTGATATAATATCTTTCACAAAACGCTTGGGCGGATAAAGTTTTTGCCGTACAAGCAAGGACGGAGAAACAAGGAGAAGGTTATGGATACACGGAAAGAAAGGGATTCCGTAGGCGAATTGGAAGTGCCGAAAGAGGCGTATTTTGGTGTGCAGAGCTTGCGCGGGGCGCAAAATTTTCAGATTACGGGCGGGAAGATCCACCCCGAAATGGTGAAAAACGTCGTCCGCATCAAACGGGCGGCGGCGATTGTCAACGCCAACTGTAAAGAATTGGATGAACAAACGGCGGCGGCGATCGTCGGCGCTTGCGACGAGATATTAAACGGGAAATTTGCCGATCAATTTATCACCGACCCCATTCAGGGCGGAGCGGGGACTTCTTTGAATATGAACGTAAACGAGGTGGTTGCCAACCGCGCGAGCGAGATCTTAGGCGGCGCAAAGGGAGAATATCTTTGCCACCCCAACGATCACGTAAATAAGGCTCAATCGACAAACGACGTCATCCCCACCGCCGCGAAAATGACCGTTTTGGGCTTAGCAAAAGCGTTTTTAGCGGCTTTGGACGGGTTGATTGGGGCTATGGAAGAAAAAGCCGCGCAATTTGACGGCGTGATCAAGATGGGCAGAACGCAGCTGCAAGACGCCGTACCCATCCGTTTAGGGCAGGAATTTTCGGCGCACGCTGCGGCGGTGAAGCGGTGCAAGCTCCGCATTGAAAACAGCTTATCCGAAATGCGGACGGTCAACCTTGGCGGGACGGCGATTGGGACGAAGGTGAACGCCTCCGACGGGTACGTTGTGGGAATTTTGCCGCAGCTGAACAAGGAATGCGGGGAAAACCTTATCCACGCGGAAAATTTGATTGACAGCACTCAAAATGCGGACGGGTTTGTTGCCGTATCGGGGTGTTTGAAGGCGTGCGCAAGCGTTTTGTGCAAGATTTGTAACGATTTACGTTTGCAATCGAGCGGGCCGCAGACGGGGTTGGGTGAAATTAAGCTGCCCGCAAAGCAAAACGGCTCCTCTATTATGCCTGCAAAGGTAAACCCCGTTATCCCCGAAGTGGTAAACCAAGCGGCGTTTTTGACGATTGGGAACGACGTGACGATTACCCTTGCCGCCGAGGCGGGACAGCTGCAGCTGAATGCGTTTGGCCCCGTCCTTTACCACAAGCTGTTTGAATCGCTGACCTGCTTAACGGGGGCGGTGAACACGTTGACGGAAAACTGTATCAAGGGTATCCTCGTCAACGAGGAAAAATGTAAAACGGACGTGGAAGGCTGCGTGGGGCTGGCAACTGCACTCTGTCCCTATTTGGGATATAAAAAATGTGCGGAACTTGCGAAAGAGGCGTTGAAAAAAGGCGTTTCGGTGAAAGATTTGGTGTTGGAACAAGGATTGCTGGACGAGGCGACCTTGACGGAGGCATTAAACCCCTACCGTATGACCTAAACTTTGTTAAATAAATAAAAATACTTTTTATTTCGGGCGGATTTTGTTTTACATTTCCGCCCGAAAGCTTTATAATTATGATAATAGAAAAAAATAAATGGAGAAATGCACAAATGAAGAAACGTAACCTTTTACTTGCTTTACTGCTGACGGGTGCGATGGCGTTTGGCTCGTCCGCTTGCTTTGCCCCCGCTGACCCTATTTCAGGGTCTGATTCTTCGTCCGATACGACGTCCGATTCGACCGTTACGCCCGAATTGGGGGACGGATACGACGTCATCACCGTTGCGGAGGCGTTGGAGATTTGCAAAACGGCGACGACGGCGACCACCGAGCGGTATTACGTTGTTGGCACGATCGACGAGCTGTCCAACGCGCAATACGGGTCTATGACCATTTCCGACGAAACGGGCAGCATTTACGTTTACGGCACGTACAGCGCCGACGGCGAAAAGCGGTATAACGCTTTGGAAGAAAAACCCGTAAAAGGCGACAAGGTGTTGCTGTACGGTACGTTGCAAAATTACAACGGTACAATGGAAATTGCAAGCGGGTGGATTATTGATTTTGAGAAAGGCACGCAAGCTCCCCCTTCGACGGAGATTGAAACGAAGCCTGGCACGGGAATTGCCGAAGGGTACGACGTCATTACTCTTGCGCAGGCGATTGAGATTTGTAAAAAGTCAAGCCAACCCACCGCCGAACGGTATTATATTCACGCGACCGTCAAGTCGATCACCAACGCGCAATACGGCGCGATGATCATCACCGACGGCACGGACGAATTGGAGGTATATGGCACGTACAGCGCGGACGGTTCGGTCGGCTATGCCGATATGGAAGAAAAGCCGTTTAAAGGCGACGAGGTACTGTTGCATTGTACTTTGCAAAATTTCAACGGTAAAAACGAAGTGAAAAACGCGCGGTTGATTGCGTTTAAATCCAACGAAGGGAACGTGGACGAAAGCAAATATACCCAAATGAGCGTGGAAGAAGCGAGAAATGCTGCGGAAGGCACTCTTATTAAGGTAGATGGCGTTGTTTCGCAAATTACTTACGCGAACGGCATGAAGCCCAACGGGTTGATCTTGATCGACGAAACCTCCTCTATCTACGTTTTTGACGGCGACCTCGCCGCAAGAGTTCAGGAAGGAAATAAAATCACTATCCTTGCGGAAAAGACCTGGTGGATCCTTGAAACGGAGCAGAGCGCGGCTAGCAAGTTCGGCTATAAGGGCTGTAACCAGCTGACGGACGTGACTCTTTTGGAAAACGATAATGGAAACAACGCGTTTGATACGGCTTGGGTGGAAGCGGTTTCGCTGAAAGAGATTATGGATACCCCCGTTACGACGGATATCACTTCGATTGTGTACAAGGTGAATGCGTTGGTTGAAAAACGGGACGGAAACGGGTTCGTTAATTATTATTTCTTCGATATCGACGGGGAAACGGGAAGCTATACTTATACGCAATGCAACGGCGGGGATTTTGATTGGTTAGACCCCTTCAACGGGAAGATTTGCAGCGTATATTTGACGGTGCTGAACGCGAAAAGCTCGGCAAGCGGGTGCATTTATCGGTTGTTGCCTATCGCCGTGAAGGATGAAGGCTTTACCTTTAACAAGGACGACGCGGCAGAGTTTGCGGTTACCTATTACGGGGTGGATCAATTTATGAGTGAGTACACCGCCGACCCTGCTTTGGAAGTCAATACCGTCCTTTCCTCGGCGTTGTTGGGCTTTGAAAACGCAACTATTTCCTATTCGTCGGACGACACGGACGTCATCTATTTTGAAACGGCGGACGGCAAAACGGTGATGCATTGCGGCAGTGAGTACGGAACGGCAAACGTTACGGTTACGGGAAGTTATAACGGCAAAACCTATCAACAAACGGTTGCGATTACGTACAAGGAAGCGCTTTCCTTCCAAACGATTACCGTTGCGGAAGCGATTGCGGCGGCGATTGACAGCGAAGTTACCGTGAAAGGGATTGTAGGACCTTCTTTGGTCAATCAGGACGGGTTCTATCTCTTTGGCGAAGACGGCAGTATGATTGCCGTGAAAATCCCCTCAGCGGCGTTCGTGGGCTTGGAAATCGGGCACGAAATCGTGCTGAAAGGTATGCGCGAACGGTACGTAAAAGACGACGCGTCCGCGTTTGCGGGGCAAACCTGTATCGTCAACGGCGAAATTCTCGTAAACTACTACGGTTCGCACGAATATTCGACAGCGAAATTCGTTACCGATAAAAACTTACAAGATTTCTACGAGCTGAACGCGAACGTCGATTACTCCACCACCGTTTACGTATTGAAGGCGACGGTGAACTTGGAGGAAACGAATTATTATACCAAGCTGAATTTGACGGCGACAATCGGCGGAAAAGCGGTAACGGTTAGCCTGTACTGTTCGGGCGCGGCGCAATATACTTGGCTGCAAGCCTTTAAAGGGCAAGAGATTACCATTGAAATCGCGCCTTGCAACTGGAACGATAAAAAGTACTGGGTAGGCTGCGTATTGGCGGTGCGCACCGAAAATGGGAAGGTTTTGAATTCGTTGAATTTTGATAATTATTGATAAATTTATAGGAGCAAACAACGTGGCAAAGTTATATTTTAAATACGGAGCGATGGGCTCCTCGAAAACGGCGAATGCGTTGATCACGAAGTTTAATTATGAAGAGCGCGGAATGAAGGTTTGGCTGATTAAGCCGTCCGTTGACGTGCGGGACGGGGCGGACGTTGTTCGCTCGCGGATTGGACTGGGTGCGCAAGCGACGGTGATTACCCCTGAAAAGGATATCTTTAAAGAATTTTTACAAAAAAAGGAATGCCACGTGGTGATCGCTGACGAGTGTCAATTTTTTACTCCTGCGCACATAGATCAACTGAGGCGGATCGTTGACGAGCTGGACATCCCCGTCTTATGTTACGGGCTGCGCACCGACTTTTTGACGCACTTGTTTGAGGGAAGCCGTCGGCTGTTTGAGGTGGCGGATTCGGTACAAGAAATCAAGACGATTTGCGCGTGCGGGAAAAAGGCGATTGTCAACGCGCGGATCGACGGCGAAGGAAACGTTGTGACCGAAGGCGGGCAGATCTTGATCGGCGGGAACGATTCTTATATCGCAATGTGTCACAGCTGTTGGAAAAACGCTGTAAAGGTGCAAAAAAACAAACAAAATTAATCGTTTAATTTTCTTTTTTGGCATTGACAAAGCATAAAAAGTGTGGTATGATAAGTCCGTCAAGTGATTTTACCAAAAATTCACAAATTTTATGACGATAAGGAGAAAAAAGATGGCTAATTACAACATTCCTGAAAAGGCAAGAGTAGCGGTTTTGACCGGTGCGAAGAAGATTGAGATTTTTGAGCTGCCCGTTCCTGAAATCGGCGACGACGAAGTGCTTGTGAAAGTGGAGCAAACCGGTATTTGCGGTACGGACGTACACGAATACAAGGGCGATCCGTTTGGGTATATCCCCGTTGAATTGGGTCACGAAGGGACGGGGACCGTCGTGAAGCTGGGCAAAAACGTAAAGACGGATTATTACGGAAAGCCCTTGGCGGTTGGCGATAAAATCGTTACGGGTTTGAAGCCCTGCGGCGTTTGCGATACCTGCAAAAACGATCCTGAACATATCCACCTTTGCCCCTCGGGCGAAATTTTCGGGTTAATGCCCGGCGAAGCGGCTTATAAGAATTTTAACGGCTGGTTTGGCGAATATATCAAAGTGAATGCGGGCGGCGTTATCTTCAACGTAAGCGATATGGACGTTGATTTGCGTACCCTCATCGAACCCGCCGCCGTCGTTGTACACGCGGTAGAACAAGCGAAGCAAATCTTTAACTTTAAGCAAGGCTCTTACGTATTGGTGCAAGGCTGCGGCCCTATCGGGTTGTTGCTGTTGACCACCGTGCGCACAATGGGCGTACGCAATATTATCGCAGTTGACGGCGACGAAAAACGCCTTGCGATGGCGAAGAAATTGGGCGCAGCCTATACCGTTAATTTCTTGACTGAAAACGCTCAGGAAAAGGTGAAAGAAATCACGGGGACGGGTGCGGAAATGGCATTCCAATGCACGGGTTCGCCCAAGGCGGCAAGCACGATTTGGAAATACGTGCGTCGCGGCGGCTCGATGTGCGAGCTTGGGTTCTTTGTTGATAACGGCGATACGACGTACAACCCCCATCAGGATATCTGCAACAAGGAAATTAAGGTTATCGGGTCTTGGACGTATCAGGCAAAGGATTGGATGCAAGCGTGCGACGTGCTGAAAGAAGCGCAAAAGGACGGGTTGCCCGTAGAAGAGCTGTTGACGCATAAATACGCGCTGGCTGACATCAATGAAGCGATGGAAATGAATATCAGCATGCAAGGGCTGAAGATCGTTGTAAAAGGCGAATAAAACAGTTTTTACTTCCTCCATAAATAACGGGGCAGGTATGCGTTAAACGCGTACCTGCCCCTTGCATTTTGGAAAAACAGAGGCGCGGGCTGATTGCCCGCGCCTCTGTTTTTGATAGGGATATATTCCCCTTATTTTTTCTTTTTCTTAAACTCTTTCATGCCATTGGTGCTGCCGCCGTCGCAAAGCACGTCCACGCCCGCTAAGTAACCGTTTCTTTCGTCCGCGACCGTTGCCAAAGCGTAGCCTAATTCCTCAGGCTTGCCCATTCTTTCCTCTGCCGAGAAGGGAATCAGCATCCCGCCGTCCTTCGCCTCTAAATTGCCCATATCCGTTGCGATCAGCCCTGGGCTGAGAGATACGACGCGAATCCCCTTTACCCCGTATTCGAATGCGCATTTTTTCGCGTACCATACGACGAAGTTTTTGGAAAGGGAATATGCAAAGCCCTTGCGCTGATATTCGCCCTTGGCAAGGTTACTCTTTTTCACGAGCTTTTTGAGGAAGGTTGCTTCGTCCGTTTCCGCCAGCGGATATACTTTTTTGGGAATGATAAAATTGGGAAGAATATACGCCGAATTGGAGGAAACGTCCACAATTACACTGCCCGCGTTCATAATTTTGGAAAATTCCTGATTGACATAAACGGTGCCCAACGCGTTGATACGCAGGATTTGTTCTTGCGTGCCTTTCATCGCGGGGGAAACGCCCGCCGAATTGATAACGTTTTTCACCTCGCCCAAGCTTGCGCAGTATTCTGCCAGCTCCTTCACGCTGTTGCGATCGGAGGTGTCGCACGTTTTTGCATACACTTCGTAGCCAAGTGCTTTTAATTCTTCCACGCCCTTTTCAAGCTTGGAAAGAGTCCGCCCCGAAAGGACGATAATTTTGTCCTTGGGCATAAATTTTGCGGCTTCTAAGCCCATACCGCTGCCGCCGCCCGTAATAACGCATACGTTTGCCATATTATTTTTCTCCTGTAAATATAATTTTTAAATGGGTTTTCCCTAACATTTATTGTAACATAACTTTTTTCTGCTGTCAATTAAAAACAAACCGTTTTGGGCTGATAAGGACTGCTTAGCCGTAAGATTATGACTTTTGAGATAAGAAACGGAAGGCGACGGCGGCGTACGTTGCCGCCCCTACGGGAAGGGCTCGTTCGTCAAATTTTACCTTCGGGTGATGCAAGGGATAGGCGTAGCCATCCCCTTCCTCCCCTGCCGAAATGGCAAGCGCGACAGAGGGAACTTTTGCGGCGATATAAGAAAAATCCTCCGAACCGCCGCTTTTGCCTCGCACCCCGCCACTCAGCCGCTCCGCGGAAAAAACCATGGAGTCGGGCAAGAGATTTTTAAGGGCGAGGTCTGCGACGTCAACGATTTCTTTGGCGTTGACAAGCGCGGGGCAGCCGCTGTCAAAGGTGACCTTTGCCTTGGCGCGGTGGGTGGAAGCAACTCCGTCCGCGATTTCTTGCAGGCGTTTTTTGACGGTTTTGCGCGTTCGTTCGTCAAAGGAACGAAGCGTTCCCTTTAAAACCGCCTCCCCTGCGATCACGTTTGCCGCCTCGCCCGCGTGGAGGCAGCCCACCGTCAAGATGGCGGGGAAATGCGCGGAAACCTCCCGCGAGGTGATCGTATGCAACGAGGTCAAAAGATACGCCGCCGCGTTGAGCGCGTCAACTCCGTTTTGCGGGGAAGAGCCGTGGCAGCTTTTACCCGTTAGGGTGATTGTGAAATAGTCCGCTGCGGGCGCGCTGACCCCGACGGATGGAAGAATGACGGAGGAGGTTTTGACGGGCGTTGCCGTCATGACGTGCAAGGTCATTGCCCCGTCCACCTGCGGGTCGGAAAGCACCCCTTCCGCGATAGACTCCTTTGCACCTTCCAGCGTTTCTTCCGCCGCCTGAAAGAGCAATTTTACACTGCCGCGTAGGGTTGTTTCCATTCCTTTTAAGATACGCGCCGCGCCCAAGAGCATAGAGGTATGCATATCGTGCCCGCAGGCGTGCATATTGTCCGTGCGGGAGGAAAAGGGCAAGCCCGTATTTTCCTTGACGGGCAAGCCGTCCATATCCGCGCGAAGCAAAAAGGTTTTTCCGTCCCCCTTGCCCACCGTTGCCACTATGCCCCCTTCCCCGTACGATTTGGGGCGGTAGCCCATTTCGCGAAGGCGTTTGGTGACGTAGGCGCGGGTCTTTTTCAGCT
Organism: Candidatus Scatosoma sp.; assembly: GCA_045611585.1. GTDB lineage: Bacteria > Bacillota > Clostridia > Christensenellales > Borkfalkiaceae > Scatosoma. The sequence goes on from JAZKXM010000029.1 coordinate 17,771, forward strand.
GAAAGCCCACCTCGGCGCATTGGTGCAGGGTGCGTCTATTTTTAATTAATTCTTCCTGTAAGCCGTTGGCTTTTTGCAAAATTTCTTTTTCGTCCATGTCCTTAGTATGTGCAAAAAAAGGACGGTTAAACGCATACCCGCCCCGTCCATTTTTTATTTTTGATGATTATTCGACCGTCACGCTTTTCGCTAAATTTCGCGGTTTATCGACGTCCAAGCCCATTGCGTCGCTAACGTAATAGCTGATCAGCTGTAAAGGAAGCACCGCAAGGGAGGGCGCGAAAATATCCTCCGTTTTGGGGATTTGTATGATATCGTCTGTAGCGGTGGAAAGCTCCTTATCAAATGGAGTGACCGCCGTAAGCGTGCCGCCGCGCGATTTTACCTCCGACAGATTGGAAAGAGTTTTATCCAAAAGCTCCGTTTGCGTAAGCAGCGCGAGAACGGGCGTTCCTTCTTCGATCAAGGAAATAGAGCCGTGTTTCAATTCCCCTGCGGGGTAGGCTTGCGCGTGGATATAGCTGATTTCTTTCAGCTTTAAACAGCCCTCCAAGCCGACTGCATAGTCAAGCCCCCTACCAATAAAAAATACGGAAGAGCGGTTGCAAAATTTTTTCGCAAGACGTTGCAGACGGGCTTTGCCTTGCAAGATTTTTTCGATTTTATCAGGCAACGCGTTGAACTCTTTCAAAAGTCGGGAAAACTCCGTCGGCGTTACGTTTCCGCGCGCCCGCGCGAAATGCATAGAAAGAAGGTATATCGCAACCAGCTGCGTCGAATATGCCTTCGTCGTTGCCACTGCGATTTCCGGTCCCGCTTGGGTATAAAATACTCCGTCCGCTTCGCGGGCAATCGACGAGCCAACTACGTTGACAATCGCAAGCGTTTTGATCCCCAGCCCTTTTACATGGCGAAGGGCGGCGAGGGTGTCCGCCGTTTCCCCCGATTGGCTGATAAAAATAGCCAACGTATTGTTGCCGATTGGACGGTTTTGATAACGGAATTCGGACGCAATCTCTACCCGTGTGGGGATTCGAGCTAGTTTTTCAAGAATATATTGCGCCGCCACGCCGACGTGATACGCCGACCCGCAACCGATCACGCACACCTCCTCTATCGCCGAGGCGCAAAGCTCCGTCACCCCCATTTTTGCAAGGTTACATTCGCCGTCTGTAACCGCATAGTGTAGGGTGTTTTTGACCGCCTGCGGTTGCTCGCAAATTTCTTTGAGCATAAAATGCTTATAGCCGTTCTTTTGCGCGGCTTGCGCCTCCCATTGGACGGTGACTGGCGGGTTTTGCGTTTCTTCCCCGTCCTTATTGAAAAAACGAGCCTGATCCCTCTTCAACCAGACGATTTCCCCCTCCCGCACGTAATGTACACGTCGGGTATAAGGCAACAGCGGTGCGACGTCGGAAGCGATATACCCTTCGCCCTTTGCCGTACCGACGACAAGCGGGCTGTCTTTGCGAACGGCGAAGATTTCGTTCGGTCGCGAAGCGAACATTACGGCGATCGCGTAAGAGCCTTTTGCGCTTTCGATAAACCTTGAAAGCGCAAAAATGGGGTCGTTACCCTGTTTTTTTGCGTAATAATCAATCAGCTTAATCGCTGCCTCCGTATCCGTTTGCGAATAAAAGGAATACCCAGCCTTTTGCAGCCTTTCCTTGATAGAAGCAAAGTTTTCAATGACTCCGTTATGCACGCCGACGACAAAGCCGTCGTCGCTAGAATGGGGATGAGCGTTCTCCTCCGACGGCGCGCCGTGCGTTGCCCAGCGGGTATGCCCGATCCCGCAACTGCCGTTTAGGGTTTTTATCGCCTTCGTTTTTTCGACAAGGGCGTTCAGCCGTCCCTCCGCTTTGACGATAGTAAAGTTTTTCCCCTTTTGCCCGTCCGCTGTGACCGCAATCCCTGCTGAATCGTAGCCTCTATATTCTAATCCGCGCAAGCCCTTCAATAAAATAGGGGCGGCTGAACGCCGCCCCGTAAATCCGACGATACCGCACATGTTTACTCCTTTTTCGCGGAGCGATCGTTGGGTTTGGTAAGGCGTAAGCCGCCGATTCGATCACGCGCGATTTTTTGATAACAGTTTGGCGTATCTTAGGTGGTTTTATTCGGTTTTGTGGGTATTTTATCTTAAAAGAGGCTGATGAGGGCGCGAAGAAGCTTATACAGACAAACCGCCGTCGGGAACAGAAAGAAAAACGCCGTTACTGCAAGCGCGACAATCGCTCCCGACCAAGCAAGGACGGAGGAAATTCGGTCAAATATAGCCCGTTTTTTGACCACGAACGCAAGCACCGTCAAAGCGACGATGGCGGCGGCAATTCCGCAAAGGGAATAGCGGACGTACGGTGACGTATAGACAAAGCGGACTTCGTTTTCTCCCTCTTCCAGCTGCACGCAAAGGAATTTTAAATCGTTATCCGTAAGCGTTGCTTTTTTGCCGTTGACCGTCACCGTATAGCCCGTGCTTGCCGTAAAGTTTAAAAACAGATACTCCCCCTTCTTCGCCGTGACGGTGGCGGTAATCCTGCCTGCACCGACGGTCAGCTTTGCCGCTTTTTGCCAAAGCTTTTCCGCCAGACGGCGGGTTTCAGAGGTGAGGACTGCACGGTCGGATTCGTAAGGCTCGCCGCCTAAAAAGAGGTAAAGGGCGCGCTCGTTTTTCTTGCGATTGGACGGAGTGTTTTCCGCCGCGAAGCGGAAATCGCCCGCGGGTAAGACGTAGGCATGGGGAAAGACTACTTCGTTTTCATACACGTAAAAGGATTGGGTGTGCAAGGTGATAGGATTTCCCTCGTCGTCCGTTTGATTGGTTGGATTGGTTTGTTCCGTTTGCACGGGGGAAAGGTAGGTATAGGAGTTTGCCTTGTCCTTTTCGTCTGCCGAATACAGATAATACTTATAGCCCATAAACGCGTTGGCGAATACTCCGCCCCCCGCGCTTTTGAGGCTATTTTTGCCGTTGCCCTTAAAGCCGAATAGGTTGCTGACGATAAAATTATCCTTGTCGATAACGGAAGAAAAGACGCTGACTGCGTTGCCGCCGCCTGATATGGGCGCGTTTGCCGTCAATTTGTCGTTGACGTCCTTTACCCGAAAATACCCCTCGTCACGCTGGGAAAGCTGGCGGCAAATAGAGGAATATTCGGCTGAGGTGACGTGCTGCGTCGAACGGTTACCCAAAACGAGCTGTTCGTTAAAGAAAATAATTTGTACGCAGGTGACCCCGATAAGAATCCAAGACAGCGCGCGCACGCCTATCCGCTTTTTCTTGGCGAGTAATACCCCGAAGGCAAATAAGATTGCCATAGCGAAAAAGAACACGAGGATCGTCGGCAAGCCGCCGAGGGAATGGGTGAAGTTTGAGGAAAACCAGCGTTCGGCATTGTTTCCCTCCGAATCCTTTAAAAAGCTACCCCAAAAATCGCGGTATTGGTTGGTGATAACGAACACCGACAAAAAAGTTGCAAGCGCGAGCGCGACGATAAAAAAGGTAAGCCGATATCCGTCCGAAAAGAATTCGCCCGCCCCTTGCCAAAAGGCTTTCAGCGGTGATTTGGCGGCTATTTTTTGGGTTCTCTCCTGAGCGGGTGAAACGTCGGAAAGGTTATTCAACGCGTACCTGCCCCCTTCATTTTTCGGCAAAGCCGACAAAAGCGCGCCCTTTAACGGCGTTCCGTCGAAGGCACGGTTTGGGACATAGGAAAACTCCTCTAACGCAAGGCACGCGCCGCCTAAAAAGTAGAGGGCGTTTAAAAATCCGAACCGCAAGGCGTAGGACATATACGAGCCCATGTTGAGGAGGTTCATAGATTCGTCCGATAAAAGAGGCAACAGGGTAAAAATTCCCGCAAGCAGCATAAAACGGGATACGTCCGTTTTGAGTTTCGTTCTGATAAAATAAAGCAAGGTTAAAAGAACGAACAGCCCGTCCGAGAAGATATACGTCCATTTTCTGTACAGCGACGTATTGTAACCTTTGAAATATTCTGTTCTGTCAAAATCCCCGAAGATACCGCCGTCCAACCCAAACCAGAGGTTTTCAAAGAGGCTGCCCCCTCTGCCGCCGTTTAAAAAGGCGACAAACGAAGGCAAAAGTATGGGCAAGGAAAGAAGAACGGCGACCGCAAAGGCAAGTGTCAAGCGAGCGAGAAAGACCCGTCTATCCGATTTTTTGACCACGCAAAAGGCGAACAGCACCAGCACGGGAAAGACGGTGAAAAAGGAAAAGCAGGCGATGGAAAAGCAGGTATAGACGGCGCAGGAAAGCAGTATCGCAAACGGCAAAAAGCTGCCCGTTTTATAAAAACGGAGGAACGCCGACGTTGCAAGCGGGCCGTAAATTAAGAAATCCAACCAATTTATATACGTGTTGGATACGAAAGTATAGCCGCAATAGGCGTACATAATCCCTATCGCTGCGCAAAGGAAGGGCGGAATGTTTTTAAAGAGCTTGCTTGAAAACCACGCACCCGTGACGGCGATCGCCGCTAGCTTTGCCAAGATGACGATCGCGCTTGCCTCCGCAACCTTTCCGTCGCCAAAGATCAAAAACAAAAAGCTGAACGGACTGATAAAGAAATAGGAGAACGTACCGAATACGTCCGCGCCGCCTGCGATCGCGTACGAATAAAACAGCGAGGACCGCCCGTCGATTACGTCGAAAAGATGTTCGATAAACGGACAAATCTGCGCGGAAAGATCGTAGCTTGCCGCCGTATAGATTTTGCCGAAGGGATAGACTGCGTACAACGCCGACTGAACGATATACGCAACGATAACGAACAAGGGCGCGAAAAAAAGCGGATAATTTCTTTGTAAAAATCCGCTAAATCCACCCTTGCACGGCGTTTGGTCGGGCTTTGCGATAAAATCCCTTTTATCCCCGCCCGCACACGCGTCTTCTATTGTTTGCTTCGTGGCGTTCCCTTTTTCTTCCATAGACCTATTGTAGCACTTTTCTTTTTGCAAGTCAAGCCTTGCGCCCACGCACAAAAAAGCAAACGGCGCAAAAACGCGCCGTTTTACACTTTTTTGTCAAGTTTTGACAATTATTTGCTTTGGATATATTCGTCGATGGCTTTTGCCGCGATCTTACCTGCGCCCATCGCCTTGATAACCGTTGCCGCGCCCGTTGCCGCGTCGCCGCCGCAATATACCCCCTCGATAGAGGTTTTGCCCACTTCGTCCACCGCAATTTCGCCCCAACGCAGGGTTTCTAAGCCAGGGGTGGTTGCTTTCAAAAGCGGGTTGGGCGAAGTGCCGAGGGACATAATTACGCAATCCGCAGGAATGATAAATTCGCTGCCCTCCACTTTTTTAGGGGAGCGGCGGCCGCTTTCGTCCGGTTCGCGAAGCTCCATACGGATACATTCGATTCCGTTGACCCAACCGTAAGCGGGAGAGCGGGGGTCGGTAACCTCCGTCGCCAAAATGCGGGTGGGATTCGTCAACAAGTCGAAGATAATCCCTTCTTCTTT
>JAZKXM010000030.1:0-5382 GCA_045611585.1 Candidatus Scatosoma sp.
AGGGGGGTATGATTGCGGACGTTCAGCCGCCCGACGTGGAAACGAAGATCGCCATCTTAAAGCGCAAGGCGTTGGACAGAAAATGCCCCGTCCCCGACGACGTTTTGGAGTTTTTGGCGGGAGATTCCGGTCACGACGTAAGAACCTTAGAGGGACGGCTGACGAAGGTTATTTTTGCAAGCAAGCTGCACGAACAGCCCATCACCTTGGATTTGGCGCGGCAGGCGTTGAGCGAGTCTGTTTCCGAATCGAACGAGCAAGAGGAGATCACGCCTGAAAAGATTATCGGGGCGGTTTGCGGGTACTTTAAGCAAAAGAGAGAAGATTTGATCGGGAAAGGCAAAAAAGCCGACCTTGTGCGGGCGCGGCAGATCTGCGCCTATCTGATGTGCGATATGCTTTCCCTTCCCTTGGTTGCCATTGGCAACGTTTTGGGCGGGCGGGATCATACGACGATTATGTATGCGCGCGATAAGATGGAACAGCTGGTCAAGCTGAACGGAAAGATTGAAAAAGAAGTAGATGATATCCGAAATATTTTGTTGAAAAAATAAGCATCCATGGACAAGAATTTTGAATTTTTAGAATACGAAGCGGAAGCGGCGGTTGTCGGCGCGGGACATGCGGGGTGCGAAGCTGCCCTTGCTTTGGCGCGGACGGGAATTAAAACCGCTCTTTTGACGTTAAATTTAGACAGCATTGGGTTTATGCCCTGCAACCCCTCCATCGGCGGAACGGCGAAGGGGCATTTGGTTCGCGAAATTGACGCTTTGGGCGGAGAAATGGGGTTGAACGCGGACAAAACCGCTCTGCAAATCCGTATGCTGAACGTCGGCAAGGGTGCGGCGGTGCAGTCCCTTCGCGCGCAATCGGATAAAAACGCCTATCATACGGAAATGAAGCGGGTGCTGGAAAATACGGCTAATTTGCGTATCATTCAGGCGGAAGCCACCGAAATCTTGGTAGAGAACGGCGCGTGCGCGGGCGTGAAAACCGCTTACGGTGGAATCGTTCGCTGTAAAGCGGTTATTCTTTGTACGGGCGTCTATCTCAACAGCGAAACGATTACTGGCTCCGTTGTCAAAAAAGAAGGCCCCAACGGGTTTTCCGCGGCGACGCATTTGACGAAGTCGTTAATGGATTTGGGCTTTAACGTGCGGCGGTTTAAGACGGGAACCCCCGCGAGGCTGGACGGGCGTACCGTCGATTTTTCCAAGTGTGAAATTCAGCAAGGGGATACGGACATCTACCCCTTCTCCTTTATGAGCGACCGCGCGCCCGAAAACAAGATGCCCTGCTATTTGACCTATACGAATTTGGAGACTCATCGGATTATTTTAGAGAATTTGGATAGGTCGCCGTTGTACAACGGGACTATTTCTTCGACGGGGCCCAGATACTGCCCCTCCATTGAGACGAAGGTGGTGCGCTTTAAGGATAAGGAACGGCATCAGCTGTTTATCGAGCCTGAGGGCGCGGACACCCGAGAGGTGTACGTGCAGGGACTGTCAACCTCTATGCCCCACGACGTGCAACGGGCTATGTATTCCTCCGTGGCGGGTTTGGAACGCGCGGATATTGTGCGCTATGGCTATGCGATTGAATATGACTGCATTGATACGCTGGACGTTTTACCGACCCTTGAATTTAAAAAGGTTTCAGGGGTTTACACTGCGGGGCAGATCAATGGGACTTCGGGATACGAGGAGGCGGCGGCGCAGGGCTTGATTGCGGGCTTGAATGCGTCGTTGAAGCTGCGGGGACTCCCCCCCCTGATCTTGCGGCGGGACGAGGCGTACATTGGCGTTTTGATTGACGATTTGGTGACTAAGGGAACGGACGAGCCTTATCGTATGATGACTTCGCGGGCGGAGCACCGTATTTGTTTGCGGCAGGACAACGCCGATTTTCGGTTGACGGAAAAGGGGTATGCGTGCGGGCTGGTCAGCGAGGAGAGATATGCTCGATATTTGGCGCGGAAAGCCGCGTACGAGAAGGCGTTGGCTTTGATGCAGACCAGAGTTTCGCAAAAGGACGCGGCGGAGTTTTTGGCGGCGTACGGGTACGACGAGCCACGCGGAGGCGTAACCTTTGCGGATATGATTAAGCGGTCGGTACCGTTGAAGGATATTATCGCGAGGTTTGGCGGGTTTGAGGAGTTTTCGGCGGATGTGAAGGAGACGGCGGAAATCACCGTCAAGTACGAGGGGTATTTAAAACAGGCATTGGAAATGATCGAACGAGCCGCTCGGTTAGAGAGCAAGCTGTTGCCCGAAGGGATTGATTATTTTTCCATCAAGGGGCTGAGGCTGGAAGCGCAAGAGAAGCTGGATAAGATCAAGCCTTTGAACCTTGGCCAAGCGGGACGAATCTCGGGGGTGAACCCTGCGGACGTGTCCGTGTTGATGGTGTATCTTGCGACGGTTGCAGGAGAAAACAAGTAGGTTTTTAATAAGAAATTTTATTGGCGTGAAAGAGCCAAAATATAAAAATGAGCCACCCGTGTATGCGACGAGTGGCTTTTTTTGTGGATTTTTTGTTGGTTTTTTGCCGATTTTTTGGGTTTTATTTTTCAATGGTTTTGTCGAGATTTTTAGTTTCGCTGACGATATAGACGGGTCGGTTTTGCGTTTCCTTATAGATCATGGAAAGGTGCAGGTTGGACAGCCCGATAAAGATTGAAAGGAGGCCGCCCGTCATGGTTACCGTCGGGAAAAGCCATGCGGTCAAGCCGCCGAAATTGACCCCCATACACGTCAAAACAATAAAGTTAATGAAGCACGCCACGCTTAAAAGAGCGCCGACGATCCCCAGCTTAATGGGCAGGGTAAGATGTACCTCGGCGTTGGGGAAAAAGCCGTCTTTTGCAACACGTACCATTTTTTTGAGGGTATAATGGGTTTCGCCTGCGATACGCTCGGGGCGGTCGAATTCAACCGTGGTTTGTTTAAAGCCCAGCCAACCGATTTGCGCGCGCAAGAGGCGGTTATGCTCCTTTAAGGAAAGAACGGCATCCACTACTTTTCGATCGTACAGCTTGAAATCGCCCACGTCGGCGGGCATATTCAAACCCGTCAGGCGACGGGTAAGACGATAAAAGATTGCCGCGGTGGCGCGTTTAAACAAGGAATCCCCTTTGCGTTTGCGGCGTTTGCCGTGTACCACTTCGTAGCCTTCACGCCATTTTTCGATCATTTGAAGGGCGACCTCTGGAGGGTCTTGAAGGTCGGCGTCCATCGCGATAACCGCCTCCCCTTTTGCGTACTGAAAGCCGCAAAGAAGGGCTGCCTGCTGCCCGAAATTGCGGGAAAAATGGCATACCTTTACCCGCTTGTCTTGGACGGCAAGTTCGTCCAAAATTTCTTTCGTTGCGTCCATGCTGCCGTCATTTACGAAAATAAGCTCGTATTCCTCCCCCAATGAAGCGAAAAGAGGGGTGACGGCGTCGTAAAAGAGCCGAAGGGTTTTTTCTTCGTTATAAGCGGGGACGACGATGGAATATTTTGGCATAAAATCACCTCGTATAGCGTTGAGCTTGGTTTGGTTTCTTATTTTATTATAAGGGTTGCGCAAGAATTTGTCAATGGAATAAAGCTTGGGATCAAAAAATAAAGGCGGGAGGCGTGTTCCTACCGCCTTACGTTTTGTGGTTTTTAAGAAGCAAATAAATGATTTTTAATATTCTTGTCGATATTCAAGCAGGAAAAGCATTGGATTGCGCGCTAACTCCCAACGACCGTTTTGTTCATTTTGTTTCAAAATTTTTTCCTCAAAATCCCACTCCTTTACCTCTACAAGGTAGGCAAATATATCTTCGGGGTTTCCGTCGTAAATCTCCACTACGTCGTCGCCAAGCTGAACGGCGTAACGGGTATAACCATGATATTTTTGCTTGTCTGCATAACCGCAAACGAAATACACGCTTTGCCCGTCGGTAAATCCACCGTAGCCATACTCATAGTAATACGTATCATTTACTATGCGCCCGACTGTATGCCTATATTTCGTTGTGTATCGCACATTTTCTTCTTCTAATGAAAAACCCTTCGTCCATTCTTCTGCATATTCAAGCTCTATCAAAAAATATTCGGGATCGCCCGTTTTAAAAGCATATAAAATTTCTATCGAATAATCGACGATCGTTCCGTTGGACAATTCTTTGGAGAATTTTGAGCGCGTGCGTTGGTCTAATCTGGTGAGGTGTTCTGCTTCGGTATAATCGGTATGAAATATATAATTGTAATCATTGTCGCCAATTCGCTGATTATTGCATTGACAGCTGCAACCCGTGAGGAAAACGGTAAGAAAACTTATTAAAATACACGTTAGCTTTTTCATTGTTGACCTCCATTAGATTTTTGTACGTTTACTATAACATACTACCCGACGGTTTGCAAGGTAAAAAAAGAAACTGTTATTGAAAAAAATAAAACAAAAAAGGAAAACTTCGAAAAGAAAAAGCGCGGCTTGTTTTAGCCGCGCTTTTTCTTTGGGACGATTAGTCGTCCATTTTTTCAAGCAATTTGAGGTCGATACCCTTTTCGCCGATCTTGATGATCTCTACCTTTACTTTATCGCCGATATTAAGCACGTCTTCTACCTGATTGACGCGTTCCTTCGACAATTTGGAGATGTGGATCATACCGTCTTTACCAGGGGCGAATTCTACAAACGCGCCGACCTTGGAGAGGATACGGACAACCACGCCGACGAACATATCGCCGACCTCGGGATCGTGCGCGATAGACTGAATAATTGCCTTTGCGCGTTCTGCGTTGGCAACATCGCCGAAGCATGCTACGCATACCGTACCGTCATCCTCGATGTCGATCTTCGTACCCGTTTGTTCGATAATCTTGTTGATGACCTTACCCTGTTTGCCGACAACGTCGCCGATCTTTTCGGGGTTGATCTGGAAGGAGATGATCTTGGGTGCATATACGGAGAGCTGTTCTGCCGTTTGAGGGATACATTCGAGCATTTTGCCAAGAATATGACGTCTTGCATCCTGCGCCTGCGCGATTGCATCCAACATAATTTCTTCGGAGATACCCTTGATCTTGATATCCATTTGGATAGCCGTGATGCCCTTTTCGGTACCTGCTACCTTAAAGTCCATATCGCCCAAGAAGTCTTCCAAGCCTTGGATATCCGTCATGATGACGTATTTGCCCGTTTCGGGATCCTTGATAAGACCCATTGCGCAACCTGCTACGGGAGCTTTGATAGGAACGCCCGCGTCCATAAGCGCCATCGTCGAGCCGCATACGGATGCCATCGAGGACGAACCATTCGAGGACATGATGTCGGATACCACGCGGATTGCGTAAGGGAATTCGCTTGCGTCGGGAATGACTGCAACGAGCGCTCTTTCCGCCAACG
>JAZKXM010000031.1:0-4753 GCA_045611585.1 Candidatus Scatosoma sp.
GGTAAACGGATTGTACCTGTTCAAGGATATAATCCTGTACGCCCTTGACGCCTTGTACGCGCAAGATGTCTTGGGGATATACGCTACCCGCGTTCAACAGCAAGCCGGGGGCAACCTTGTCGCCCGTTTTTACCTTCAATTCGGCATTGAAAGGCAACGCGTATTCCTTTTTCAGCTCACCCGTGACCTCGTCCTTGATAAGGATACGGTTAAGACCTTCCGAGTTATCAACCTCAACTACGCCGTCAACCTCACAAATGGTTGCGCAGCCCTTGGGTTTTCTAACCTCGAACAATTCTTCGACACGAGGAAGACCTTGTGTGATGTCCCCCGTCGCTGCGATACCGCCCGTGTGGAAGGTACGCATCGTAAGCTGAGTACCCGGTTCACCGATGGACTGCGCCGCGATCGTACCGACCGCTTCGCCCACCTGAACGGGCAACGTCGTCGCCATGTTTTTACCGTAGCACTTCGCGCAAACGCCGAATCTGGACGAACAACCGAAGATGCTGCGGATGGATACTTCTTTAATACCCGCGTCACAAATCGCCTTCGCTTCCGCTTCGTCGATGAATTGGTTGACGGTGACAAGCACTTCGCCCGTTTCGGGGTGAACGACGTCCTCTGCCGCAAAACGGCCGATTAAACGGGATTTCAGCCCTTCGATCTCTTTGCCGACAACGTCATAGATCGCTTTTACCTTCATACCCTGAGGCTTTCTGCCTGCACAGCAATCCTCTTCGCGGACGATAATTTCATGCGAAACGTCCACCAAACGACGAGTAAGATAACCGGAGTCTGCCGTTTTCAACGCGGTATCCGTCAAACCTTTACGGCCGCCGTGCGAGGAAATGAAGTATTCCAAAACGGACAAGCCGTTACGGAAACAGGATTTTACGGGAACCTCAATCTTTTTACCCTGAGGGTTAACCATTAGACCACGCATACCTGCAAGCTGTTTGATCTGGTCGATCGAACCACGCGCACCAGAGTCTGCCATCATCCAGATAGGATTGAATTTGTCTTTCGCACCCTGATCCTTCAAGAGGTTTGCAACCTTTTCCGTTGCGCTGTCCCATTGTGCGATTACCGCCGAATAACGTTCGTCCTCGGTCAGCAAACCACGGTTCTTTTTCTTTTCGATCTTGGCAACCTCTGCCTCCGCACTTGCGACGATCCCTTCTTTTTCTTCGGGAATCTTCATATCGAATACGGAAGTGGTCAATGCGGCAAGCGTCGAATATTTGTAGCCGCGTTCCTTCATTGCGTCCAAAACGTAAGACGCCTTAGGCGCTTTACCCGTACGGAAGGAAGCCTCTACGATACGGGACAAATGCTTTTTGCCGATTGCTCTTGCGCCGCCAATAAATTCGGTGTCAAGTTCCAAACGCAAGTACGATTCGGGGGTATCTCTCTTAACGAAGCCCAAATCCTGAGGCAAGCCGTCGTTGTAGATCAAACGACCGATCGTCGTTTTGATCACGCCGACCACTTCGCGCTTACCCGTCTTTTCATTGAAACGGACTTCCGCTTGTTTAATGGGCGTTTCCCCTTCCTTGTTGTCAATCAAGCAGGTATAAGGCAGGGGCAAATCTTCAAATTTGCCTTCGGGAAGCTCAACGACTCTCTTCAAATACATTTCGTCCTGTTCGTGCGCGACTTTCGTTTGGTAAGCGAGGATCGCTTCGTTTTCAGACGAATATACGGGAGGGATATACACTTCCCCGTTTTCATCGGGGCGGCCCTGCTCGTCGTATTTCTTGCCTTCTTCGCGACGCTTAATCGTCAAGTAGTACGCACCGATAATCATATCTTGCGTAGGCGACATGACCGACTTACCGTCGGCAAGCTTCAAAATGTTGTTTGCCGACAGCATCAAGAATCTTGCTTCCGCCTGCGCTTCCACACTCAAAGGAAGGTGCACAGCCATTTGGTCCCCGTCGAAGTCGGCGTTGAAAGGGCCGCAGACAAGGGGAGAAATTTTGATAGCTCTACCTTCGATCAAAACGGGTTCGAATGCCTGAATGGAAAGTCTGTGCAGCGTAGGCGCACGGTTCAACAAAACGGGGTGGTCTTTGATAACGTCCTCCAAGACGTTCCAAACCATATCCTTCGCCTTTTCTACGGCGCGCTTCGCCGTCTTGATGTTGTGGCATTGACCGCTTTCGACAAGACGCTTCATAATGAAGGGCTTGAACAGCTCGATCGCCATTTCCTTAGGCAAACCGCATTGATAAATTTTAAGTTCGGGACCGACGACGATAACCGAACGGCCGGAATAGTCAACACGCTTACCAAGCAAGTTTTGACGGAAACGACCTTGTTTACCGCGGAGCATTGCGGACAGGGATTTCAGGTCGCGGTTGGAAGGACCGGAAAGAGCCTTGCCTCTGCGGCCGTTGTCGATAAGGGCATCCACCGCTTCTTGCAACATACGTTTTTCGTTTTTGATGATCATTTCGGGCGCGCCGATTTCCATCATCTTCTTCAAACGGTTGTTACGGTTGATGACGCGGCGGTACAAATCGTTAAGGTCGGAGGTGGCAAATCTGCCGCCGTCCAGCTGTACCATGGGACGAATATCGGGCGGAATCACGGGCAGGACGGTCAAAATCATCCATTCGGGGCGGTTGCCGCTCTTTCTGAAAGATTCTAAAACCTCCAAACGCTTGATCGCCTTGATCGCCTTTTGACCGGGTGCTTTACCGTTGTTTACGTTCTCGTCGATAATTTTCTTGCATTCTGCACTTTCTTTTTCCAAATCGACCGCCATCAACAGTTCACGAATGGACTCTGCGCCCATCCCTACTTTCAAGCCCGTAACGGACGAATCGCCGAACGTTTCTTCAATTTCGCGAAGCTGCTTATCGGTGATAACCTGCTTGTAGGAAAGGTCGGGAACGTTGCCCGGATCCAATACGACGTAGGACGCAAAGTAAATGACCTGTTCAAGGTATTTGGGCCCCATATCCAACAGCAAACCGATCTTGGAGGGAACACCCTTGAAATACCAAATGTGCGAAACGGGAGCCGCAAGCTCGATATGCCCCATTCTTTCACGGCGCACTTTCGAACGAGTGATCTCAACCCCGCACTTTTCGCAGGTGTGACCCTTGTATTTTACACGTTTATATTTTCCGCAATGACACTCCCAATCCTTCATCGGCCCAAAGATCTTTTCGCAGAAAAGACCATCACGTTCGGGCTTTTGGGTACGGTAATTGATCGTTTCGGGCTTGGTAACCTCCCCGTACGACCATTCTCTGATTTTTTCGGGAGATGCAATACTGATTTGAATAGAATTGAAATCGTTTAATTCGTACATAACGTTACCTCCTTACTCCTCGTCGCCGAAAAGGTCAAAATCGTCCTTTTCATCTTCTTCGTCGTCGAACAATTTACCAAAATCGTCCTCGTCGTCCTCAAAATCGAAATCGTCCTTGCCGTCCGAAACAAAGCCGTCTTCGTCGTCGTCCTCTTCCTCGAAGATGGATACGTCGTCGAACTCGTCCTCGTCCTCTTCTTCCGTGTTAAAGTCGATTTCTTCAAAGTCTTCGTCTTTCAGCTTATCGCGACGGCTCGCTTCGTTGTCCGCAGCTTCGTCTTCGTCCTCAAATTCGCGAATGATCAGTTCGTCACCCGATTCGGTCAATACCTTCACATCCAACGCCAAGGATTGCAATTCTTTCAGCAATACCTTAAACGCTTCGGGGATACCAGGTTCGGAAATGTTTTCGCCGCGGACGATGGATTCATACGTCTTGACACGGCCGACAACGTCGTCCGATTTCACGGTCAAGATTTCTTGCAAAATGTGCGCCGCGCCGTATGCTTCCAGCGCCCAAACTTCCATTTCACCGAAACGTTGGCCGCCGAATTGCGCTTTACCGCCGAGAGGCTGCTGCGTAACTAAGCTGTAAGGCCCGATAGCACGCGCGTGGATCTTGTCGTCAACAAGGTGGATCAGCTTAATCATATACTGAACGCCGATCGTGACGCGGTTTTCGAAGGGTTCGCCCGTTCTGCCGTCGAACACCTGGAACTTACCGTCAACGTTGCCGTCGGGGTTCAGCAGGTTGTTTTCTCTAAACAGCTGTTCAAGGTCTTTCTCGTTCGCGCCGTCGAATACGGGCGTAGCAATCTTCCAGCCCAACTGCTTACATACGTAACCGAGGTGGACCTCCAAAACCTGACCGATGTTCATACGCGAAGGAACGCCGAGGGGGTTCAGCAAGATTTGCAAAGGAGTACCGTCCGCAAGGAAAGGCATATCCGCCTGCGAAAGCACGCGGGAGATAACGCCCTTGTTACCGTGACGACCTGCCATCTTATCGCCGACCTGAATCTTACGCTTTTGCGCGATATAGACGCGCACCAGCTTGTTAACGCCGGGTTCTAATTCGTCTTTGTTTTCTCTCGTGAACACCTTAACGTCCACGACTACGCCGCCCTCGCCGTGAGGCACTTTGAGGGAGGTATCTCTTACTTCTCTCGATTTTTCACCGAAAATCGCGCGAAGCAATCTTTCTTCGGGGGTCAGCTCCGCTTCGCCCTTCGGGGAAACCTTACCGACCAAGATATCGCCGCTTTGTACCTCTGCACCGATACGGATAATACCGTCCTCGTCCAGATGTTTCAGCGCGCCGTCGCCTACGTTGGGGATATCGCGAGTGATTTCTTCGGGGCCGAGCTTGGTATCTCTTGCCTCCGTTTCGTGTTCCTCGATATGGATAGAGGTAAATACGTCGTCCTG
>JAZKXM010000032.1:0-18520 GCA_045611585.1 Candidatus Scatosoma sp.
GGTTCTTTCACTCCGTTTTTTCGGTAGAAAAGCCCCTGCTGTTGCGGACGGACAAGCCTTTCAAAAGCAGGAGGCTGGAAGGGAAGAAAACGCCGCAAAAGAGGGGACGACGGAAAAACCGTTACATAATGAGGGCGCGAAGCCGAGCGATGGGGAGATTGCGGAAGGCAAAAAGCGGACGTATTTTCGGAGAGTTGCGCGGGCGATCAAAAAAGTGGGCGAGCTGATGGCGGCAATCGGGCTGACGGAGGAGTCCTTTTGGGGAGAGTACGGTGGGATAGCCGCCGTAAAACGGTTGTATAGCCGTATTGCCGCGGGGAAAGAGAGAGGATTGTCGCGGGCGGAGAGGTGCTTTTTGGAAAAATAAATTTCGTCGTCGCTGTTGAGTGAAATACGGCGGGAGAATATGGGAGATGTGGATTTTGTTCGGTTATTCTTCGCGGTCGTAGGGAGGGCGGCGTGGAGCTCGGAGGACGAGCGCCGCTAATACGGGGACGAGAACGCACAAAAGCACCAAAATTGCCGTTTGGACGGGGGATGAGCCGCCGCTTGGCGTGCTGACCGTCGGTTTGGACGGTTCTTCTTCAACGAGGTTTTCGTAATATTCGGGATTGTCGGGATAAGAAAAACCGACGGGGAGAGGAACGTAACCGAATTCGTCCTCGCGGAGGACGTAGCAGTACGTTTCCGAGCCCACCCGATAGGTGCCGTAATAGACGCAGGTTAGGGTGATTTCCGTTAGGAAAGGATCTCCTTTGACTCCGTCGATGGTATAAGTAACGTTGACCGTGGTTTGCAAATAGGGATGCTTGGGAACGTAATCGACGAAGGTAAGCTGTTCCTTTTTGCAATAGCCCGTCAGTTTTTTAGCTCCGTTTTCGTTGGTGAGATATTCGACCCGACAAAAGGTTTCCCCTTCTTCTAATACTTTCACAAAGTACGTTTTAGGAAGAATGAACAAGCCAGACCTTGCGGATTCCGTTTCGTAAAAATACGTTTCGTCGGCGAGAATGCAGGCAAAAGACCCACCCAGGTACGAGGTGAAGGGTTCAGCCGCCTTGGCGGTATGGGTTGTCGCTTTGGATAGCGACGGCAAGACCGCAAGCAAAAAAAGCAATATAAAATATAAAAAGGGGCGCAACGCCCTAAGGATATTTTTTTTCATAATTACATTATAAAAAGGGCGGGAGGAGGGATTTTGACGGAGTTGGAGAGAATATGAGAGAAATAGTCGAAAAAATAAAAAGGATTGAGGCAGAGTTGGATAGGCGGCGGGAGGAGGACGGGTTGGCTAGGTATAACTCTGGCGAGGTGAAGCACGAAAAACAGCTTGCCTTTCACAAATGCTTGAAGCGAAACCGCTGGGTGTTCGGCGGGAACAGATCGGGCAAAACGGAGTGCGGCGCGGTGGAGTGCGTGTATTTGGCGAGGGGGATTCACCCATACCGCAAAAACAAAAAAGAGGTGGCGGGGTGGGTCGTTTCCGTTTCGGCTCAGGTGCAACGGGACGTTGCGCAAAAGAAAATTTTGCAATATTTACGGCGGGACTGGATTGAGGAAATTGTCATGCAATCGGGCAGGAAGGATTCGCCTGAGAGTGGGATTATTGATTTTATCAGAGTGAAAAACGTGCTGGGGGGAACGTCCGTGATCGGGTTTAAAAGTTGCGATCAGGGGCGGGAGAAGTTTCAGGGGGCGTCGTTGGATTTCGTTTGGTTTGACGAAGAACCGCCTGAGGACATTTATTTTGAATGCCGCATGCGCGTTATGGACCGCGAGGGAGAGGTGTTTGGGACTATGACCCCTTTGAAGGGGTTGACGTTTGTGCATAGGGAGATTTTTATGAACGCGCACAACGACCCTGAGGTTTGGTACGAGTTTATGGAATGGCACGACAACCCCTATCTATCGGCGCGAGAGGTGGCGATGATGGAGAGCTGTATGGACGAAACGCAGCTGCAAGCCCGCAGGTTTGGGAAATTTGCGGCGGCGGAGGGGTTGGTGTATCCCGAATTTGACGAACGGATACACGTGATCAAGCCCTTTGAAGTGCCGAAGGATTGGCAGGACAATATCTCCATTGACCCCGGTTTGAATAATCCCTTATCCGCGCATTGGTATGCCGTCGATTACGACGAGAACGTTTACGTGATCTACGAGCATTTTGCCGCGGGGAAGGACGTTGATTTTCACGCGGCGGAGATCAAGAGGATTTGTGAGCAGTTAGGCTGGAAAAAGGACGGAAAGGGGCGGATTTGCGCGCTGATTGACAGTGCGGCGAAGCAGAAAACTCTGGCGGGGGTGAAAAGCGTTTGCGAGCTGTTTTACGAACGGGATATTTTGGTGAACCCCAACGTTGAAAAGGATTTGTTTGTGGGGATTGCGCGGGTAAAAAGCTATTTAAACCAAAAAAACGGGTTGCCGAATATTTACATTTTTGAAAATTGCGTCAATTTGATTAGGGAGCTGAAAGGGTACTACTGGGGGAGTGGTGACGTGCCGAAAAAGCGGGACGATCATTGTTTGGACGAGATGAGATATTATTTGACGGCTCGGCCTAAGAAATTGGCGACTGTGGAAGAGAAAACGCCTATTCAGCGGGACAAAGAGCGGCTGTGGCGGAGGATCAAACGAGATAGGGCGAGTAAGTAGGCGGTCAAGAGAGAAGAACTGCAAGCAGTTCGGTGAAATGCAAGCCGTTGGCTTGCGTGAATTGCCGAAAAAGTCAGCGTGAATTGAAACGCTGCCGCGTTTCGTGAATTACAAAGCAAGGCTTTGCGTTGCGGTAGGATTTGTAGGGCGCAAAACTGCGTTTTGCTCGGATTAGGGATGGTTTGGCGCAAGCGAAGCTTGCGTATGACCGCAAGGCGGTCAAGGGGCGCAACCTATCGGTTGCTTAATGGGGGCTTTAGAGCGGCTGTCGCCGCTTGTACGCCTACGGCGTAAGGGCGCAACCTAACGGTTGCTTGAATGAGTCCGTTAATTTTGTGGGCGCCGCCCACACCCGCAAGGAACTGAGTTCCTTGACCTCCCATTAAGGGGGAAGTAATAAGTAATAGGGAATAGTGAAAAAGTGAAAGAGTGAAAAGTGAGAGGTAGGAGAATATGGCTGGAAAGAAAAAGGAAGAACGCATCAACGACGCGTTGTTGAAGGTTGCGCTGGGGTGCAGCGTTGCCGAGGTCACCGAAGAATACGCCGAAGTGGATGGCGCGTTGAGGCTGACGAAACGAAAAAAAACAAAACGGGATATCCCGCCCGACTTGAAAGCTGTGCAGTTGCTGATGGCAAACTCGGCGGCGGACGATTTTTCAAGAATGTCGGATGAGGACCTGCAAAAGGAAAAGGAAAGACTGCTGATCGCCTTGAAAGAGGGCGACGAAGAAACGGAAGCGACGGGGTCCGACGAGGTGGGTTCGGACGCGGCGAAAAAGCCGCGTAAACCGCGCGCAAAACCGCGAAAAAGGCGGGTTGTGAAACAGGGAAATTGAGTCCGTGCGCCGTGAGGTGGATAGGGCTGAAAAAATTAAAAAACGGAGGAGAATATGCTTTTGGAGGAGTTGGAAGGAAAGGAAGAGCTTGAAGGGGCGGAGGAACGGCGTAAGGCGAAGATCGCCGCGGACGTGACTGCCGATTTTGAGCGGCGCAGAGAGGAGCGCAAGAGCTTGGAGGGTGGTTGGCTGCTGAATATGAACTTTTTGGCGGGCAATCAATATTGCGACGTTTCGCCGTTGGGTGGCTTGACGGGCGAGGACAAGCAATTTTATTGGCAATCGCGCAGGGTGTTTAACCATATCGCGCCGCTGGTGGAAACTCGTATGGCGAAGCTGGAACGGTTGCGACCGAAGCTGACCGTTCGCGCGTTTTCGGACGAGGACGGGGACGTGAAAGCCGCAAAGCTGGCGACGGGGATTATTTCCTTTGTGCAAGAACGTATCGCGCTTGGAGAGACGATATCGAGAGGGACTCTTTGGGCGGAAGTGTGCGGAAGCGCGTTTTACAAGGTGATTTGGGACGAGCAAGGCGGTCGGCAGGTGGGCGTCGGTGAGGACGGAAACCCTATCTACGAAGGAGAGGTATGCGTGAGGGCGATTTCGCCGTTTGAGATTTTTCCCGACGATTTGGCGGCGGAAAGCCTTGAGGACGTGCAGAGCTTGATTCATGCCGAAGTGGTGTCTGCGGAGTACGTATTGGAGCAATTCGGCGTGGCGGTAGAGGGGCAGAAGATAGAGGATTTGGCCTTATACGGATACAGCGAGCCGTCGGCTGCCAAGCTGCCCGCCGCGCAAGGTGGATTTAGTGACGTGGAAAAGAAAGGGGTTATCCTGATTGAACGGTACATAAAGCCGAGCTTGGAGGAAAAGCATGGGCGGTTGCAGATCGTTGCGGGCGGGAAGCTGTTGTATGAGGGGGGATTGCCCTTCCGCAACGAGAACCGCGGGGAGAGAGGATTTCCGTTTGTTAAGCAGGATTGCTTGCGCTTGCCCGGGTGTTTTTTTGCGGGCAGCGTAGTCGATCGCTTAGTTCCCGTACAGCGTGCGTACAATGCCGTAAGAAACCGCAAGCATGAGTTTTTGAATCGGATGTCGATGGGGATTTTAACCGTTGAGGACGGGTCGGTGGATACCGAGGAGTTGAGCGAGGAAGGGTTGTTGCCCGGGAAGGTGCTGGTGTACCGTCAGGGTGGAAAAGCCCCTGAAATGCTGGATTTTGGTGGGATTCCGTCTGAGTTTGCAGACGAAGAAGCGTGGCTGGAAAGGGAGTTTGAAACGATTGGCGGGGTGTCCGAGCTGGCGCAAAATTCAACCCCTGCAAGGGTGACGAGCGCGACGGGGTTACAGCTGCTTATCAATCAGGACGACGCGAGAATGGCGGCGACGGTTGGAAGCCTGGAACGGGCAATGAAGGAGCTTGGAAAGCAGATTTTGCGCCTGTATAGACAGTTTGCGGGGACGGTAAGATTGATGACCCTGACGGGTGAGAACAAGAAAACGCAAGCCTATTATTTTTCAGCCGCGGATATCGACGCGAACGATATTCATTTTGAGGCGACGGATCAGGAATCCCCTGAAGGTAAGAGGGAAACCCTGTTAAAGCTGTACGAGGCGGGGATTTTGTCCGACGAGAACGGCAAGCTGACCGCCGAAAACAAACAGCGGATTTTGGACGCTTTTGGATTCGGGTCCTATGAAAATGGTAGGGATATCTCCGCCCTGCATATTGCGAAGGCGGGAGAAGAAAATTTGGCGTTATGCGACGGTGAGGTGTGTGTGGACGAATACGACGACGACAGCCTGCACGTTGTGGAGCATACGAGGTTTTTACTCTCTTCGCAATTTAAGAAGGAGAAGGGGGAGGGCGTGAAGGAGAGATTCTTGGCTCATATCCGCGCCCATAAGACAGCGGAAAAGACAAAAAAAGGAGGAGAAGAATATGGAAATTGAGGAGAACGTTTACGAGGAAGAACTTTTGACGGGGCAAGCTGCGGAGGCAGAAAAGGAAGTTAGCCCGACGGTTTTAGGAAAGTTTAAAGACGTGGACGCCCTTGCGAAAGCGTACGCTTCCCTGCAAGCTGAATTTACAAGACGTAGTCAGCGATTGAAGGAGTTAGAGGCGAAGAAGGACAATCTGCAAGAGCGCAAGGCGGAGGACGGGGCGGAAAAGCTCCGCAAAAACGCCGTTGCAAGAAAGGAGAGGGAACGGGAATTTGATCAATTCGTTTCCGATCTGGAAAAGGGCGACAGCGCGACGGGCAGACCCGACGAGGACGCGAAAAAGCCGAGCGAAGGTGAGGGCATACGGCCTTCGACAGTCGGCGAAGGGCTGGGCGAGAAGGAGGACGTGGCTGCGACGGGGGAAATCGTTGACGTTGAAACGCCTGAAAAGGGCGAAAACAGCGCGGACGGAGATGAGAAAGGCGGGACTTTCGTTGAAAAATATCATCGTATTTTATCCGATCGTAAACAAGAGATGGACGCGGACGCGTTGTACCTTCAAGCCAGCAACAACGAGGAGGTGCGCTTAAAGATCGTGGGCGATTACTTAAAATCGATTAGCGGAATGGGCGTACCCCTTGCAAAAGGAGGCGCGGGGAGGCTTGCCGCGCCGCCCGTGAGGGCAAAAACGGTTGCGGAGGCGGGCAATTTGGCGCTGATGCATTTAAAAAAGGGTTCCGTTTAAAAAAAGACGGAGCAAAGAAAAAATTTTAAAATAAAGGAGAAAATAAAATTATGGTAACCATTGAAACAGCAGATAAAGTATTGAAATCGTATTATTTGGACGCGGTAACGGAGGCGTTGAACACGAAGTCAAATCCCTTTTTTGCAAGGATTAAACAATCGACAGCGGACGTGTACGGCAAAGAAGTTAGAAAATTGATGAAATACGGCGTGAACGGCGGGATTGCCGCGGGTACGGAAACGGACGCTTTGCCTATGACTTCTAAACCTTTGGGGGTGCAGTTGGTTTCTACCTTAAAGAATCTGTACGGTCAAATTGAAATTTCGGATAAGGCACTTCGCGCGTCTAAGCACAGCGACGGCGCGTTTGTCGATCTTTTGAATGATCAAATGCAATCCTTGATCAACAGCGCGACCTTTAATTTTAGCAGAATGTTATTCGGTGACGGGACGGGCGTGTTGGCTACTATTAAAGAAATCGACGGTAACGACGGGGTTGTGGTAGATGACGTAAGCGGTATTTTTGAAGGCATGATTATTGACGTTTATCAAGAAGACGGGACGATTGCAGAAGGCGGACATCACGCGATTATAAATGACATGGACAGAGATGGCAAGGTGTTGTACATTGGCGGTCCCGGTATTGATCCCTCCCTTCTTTCGGGCGGTATGAAAATTTACTTGCAGGGCTCGAAGAACTGTGAATTGAGCGGTTTAAAAGCTATTTTTGGGGACGAAAGATATCTTTATGGGGTGGACCGCAGTTTTTGCAATATATTATACCCTTATAAAAAGGCGAACGTCGGGGAGATCAGCGAATCCGTTATTCAGACGGCGATTGATAAAATTGAGGAAAAGTCTGGCTCGAAGGTCAATTTCATTATTTGTTCGTGGGGCGTCAAGCGCGCGCTTGCTGAATATTACAGACAGTTTAACGTGATGCTTCAAACAAAGGAATTTGACGGCGGCTTTACGGCAATGAGCTTTAATGGGATTCCTATCGTTGCGGACAGATTCTGCCCCGAAGGGACGATGTATCTTTTGAATACGGACGATTTCAAGATTCATCAGCTTTGCGATTGGCAATGGCTGGAAGGAGAGGACGGCAAGGTGTTAAAGCAAATCCCTGGGAAGCCTGTCTTTACGGCGACGCTTGTAAAATATGCCGAGCTGATGTGCGACAGACCCTGCGGTCAGGGTATGCTGTCGGGAATTACCGAAGCGTAAACAACGCTGTAAAAAGCGGTTTGCGCTTGACCGCGTAGGCGGTTTGAGTTCTGCCGCGTAAGCGGTAAAAACAGAAAACGGGGCACCCGTGTACGCGTTGAACGCTTTTTCGGCGCGTATGCGGGGAGAACGGAAGGAGGAGAGAATATGACGGTGAAGGAGATCTTATTGGAGGCGGCGGCGTTGATCGGCGTTGAAGATAAGGTGAAAAATTATATAGAAGCTTCCAAGGGTGACGGCGAGAAGGAAACGCAGGTGCTGTTGCGCTGCTTTAACCTTGTTGAGGATCAGCTGGCGATAGAATATCTGCCCTTAAAGTGCGAAGAAACTCTTTCGACGGCGACGGGCGCGATCTATTTTAATCAGCTGAAAAAGCCGATCGTGCGCCTGATGAAGGTGGAGGATTCGTTTGGAAATGAAATCGCCTACAAGCTGTTTCCTGATTATATAAAGACAGCCGCGGGGACCGTTTGCGTGAGCTATTGCTATTCTCCCGTTGAAAAGACGATTGAGGAAGAAAGTGATTTTAACGCTTTGGTGACGAAGCGGACGTTTGCGTACGGAATAGCGGCGGAGTATTGTATGGCATGCGGCTTGTACGAGGAAAGTGCCGTTTGGGAACGGAAATATAAACATTCGATTGAGGCGGCTTACCGCGCGCAGCCTTCGAAAAGGTTGGCATCGAGAAGGTGGGTGTGACGATGAGAAAAGAGGTGTTAAAAGAAGCGGACAGCCCTGCGTTTAACGGGAGCTTGGAACGAATACGATTTGACGGCTTTTCGATTGGCGACGGCTTGAAGGAAGGGGTTTTGTACGGCGAGGGGAAGAACTGCGCGATTGACGGGACGAACGGCGTTGGCGCGTTGAGGGCGGGGATTGGCTTGACCGCCCGAAAGGAGTTTTCCGTTTATCCCGTGCCGTATATGGACGACCCGTTATATAAGCTGGTGGATTTTCGTTTCAATCGCGGCGGTTGGAGCTTTGGACGAATGATGGTTGCCGTGACGGAAAACGGGAAGGTTTACGATATCAGTACGGGCGAGGCGGTGTTGCTGAGGGATTTTGGGCAGCGGACGGAGTTTTTTCCCGTACTGGATACTGTTGAGGGATATACCTATTACGTCTTTTACAATTCGTTAGGAACGTGGCGTTTTGATTTTGCGGGGAAATTTAACGTGTTGGAGGTGCCTGAAGGCGTACAATGCGGGTGCAATTTTGCAGAACGGAGTTTTTTGGCTGTGAAGCCGTTTGGGATTCGGTTTTCTCGCGTGATGGCGCCGTTGGATTTTACCGAGGACGAAAAGGACGGCGGCTGGCTGCATTTGCCTGACGATAAAGGGGATTCGGTGGCATTTGAAACGGTGAACGGGAAGCTGTATCTCTTTCGAGAGAAAGGAATTTACGAGCTGGAAGTGGCGGATTCGGCGACGAATTTTTCCGTGCGCGAGGTGGCGTACGGGGGAAAGAGAATTTTTCGCGGCGGCGTGAAGCGGGTCGGGGATAAAATTCTTTTTTTAACCGAAGGCGGGCTGCGCTGTTTGGATAAGCAGGGCGTGAAGCGGCTGTGCGAAGGGTTTGATTTTGCGCCGCTTGTCGGCGAAGGGCAGGATTGCCGATGCGCGGAAGCGGACGGTGTTTATCTGTTGCAGTACGTGAAGAAAAACGGCGCTGTTCGGTCTGTGGCGGTACTTCCTGAAAACGGTTGCGCGTACGAGAGCTTTGAAAAGCTTGGCTTATGCGACGTCGGGGAGGAAACGATATTTACCGTGGGCGGGTGGCCGTACTGTCTGATTGCGGACGGGGAGATGCCTGCTTGGGAGGAACGCAGCTTTACCGTAAGGAAGAATTTTGGTGGCGAATATACCTTAAAGCGGATTACCTTTGAAGGAAAGGGCGAAGTGACTGTCAGCGTGAGTAACGGCAGGGCTAGCCGAGTGGCGGAGTTGGATTTGTCATACGGACGGCGGACGATAGACGTGGCAATAAAGGGGGACGGCTCCGACGGGGGCGTTACGATTGAATTGCGACTGAAAAAAGGGGCTGTTGTGCGCGCGGCAGTTGCGGAGGTATATCGGCTGAAAGGAGGAAGATGAGATGGTGATCGACGTAATTTCGTACAGCGACGAGCAGTTGGCGGCGTTGACGGAAGAACAAATTTTGGAAGTGCGCAGCGTGCAATTAAAGGTGAACAAACTGCGCAAAAAGAAGGAGGCGTTGAAGGCGGACGGGCGGTTTCGGCTGCTTAACTGTGGGATTTTGCGTTCGTCCATGGCGGAAAGGCTGGAAAACGGGAGTTTGGATTCGATTGATGAAGAAATTGCAGGATTGCGGGACGGGCTGTTGTTTTATCTTCGCTTTTCAAAGGTCAACGAGGAAGGCGCGGTGTCGGGGAACGTTCCGTACGACGTAAATTACTCGTTGACGTATGAGGAGAGGTATTACGCGGTGCGCGATTATTATCAAGAGAATTTTACGGACGGAACGGAGCGGTTTAACGCGTTCAAGGCGGACGAGTTTGCGCCCATATACCTTGGAGAACTGTACAAGGTGTTGTACGATTATTTTTTGGCGGACGTGCCGAAAGAGTGATTGGACGGTTGGGGTACCGTTGGGTTGCAGTCGGGCTTGGCTGTATTGGCGTGGCTTTGCGGTGGGCTTTGGCGGTAGGCGGATCCTGGTTTTGTTCGATAAAAAAAGAAAAAAGGCGCGGAAATCCCTGCAAGCGGGGAGAAACCGTTGCCTTTTTTTTTGCGGTTTGGTATAATTGTACTAACGAAAGAAAAGAACGCCCCTTTGGCGGGGCTGTGATAAAAGGAGGACACTATGCCGACGATTGCTGTGAAAAAATTGGACGAAAGGGCGGTTTTACCTACTTACGGATCGGAATTTGCCGCGGGTGCGGACTTGTATGCCGTGACGGACGGGGACGTCGAGATTTTGCCGAACGAAACCAAGCTGATTAAGACGGGGTTGGCGTTGGAGATTCCGCAAGGGTATGCGGGACTCATTTACGCGCGCAGCGGGTTGGCAAGCAAGAGAGGGCTGGCGCCTGCGAACAAAGTGGGCGTGGTGGACGCTGATTATCGCGGGGAAGTGATGGTGGCGTTGCATAACCATTCTAATCTGTCGCAAAAAATTTCGGCGGGGGAGAGAATTGCACAGTTGGTGGTGGCTCCCTTTTTAAAGGCGGAATTTACCGCGGTGGACGAGCTGTCCGATACCGTGCGCGGCGAAGGCGGTTTTGGCAGTACGGGCAGTAAGTAAACGGAAATAAGCGCGTGCTTTGCGCGGGCGTGGGTTAGTGCGCGGGTTTGGCGCGCGTGAGCGCGGAATAATGGAGAATATTGAGAAAAAGAGGTGCGGTATGTCTATGCGAATGAGAAGAAAACGGAATTTTGACGAGAGAATGGAGGCGTGCGCGCATTTGCTGTTGGCGAAAGGCGCAAACGGGATCCTGAATATGAAAGAGGCGGCGGAGCATTATCGCGCGTTGATTGATTTTTCGGCGGCGTTTGGCAACGATAACCCCGTGGCATTGGAAATCGGCTGTGGAAAGGGTGGATTCGTTTTGGCGCTTGCGCAAAAAGAACCGGACGTCAATTATTTGGCGTTGGAAAAGATGAGCAACGTTATTTTGACTCCGTTAGAGGACACGGTGAAGCTGGGTGTGGGGAACGTTCGGTTTTTGAATATCCGTGCGGAGTGCCTGCCTTGCTATATCCCCGAGGGGAGCTTGGATAGGATTTATTTGAATTTTTCGACGCCGCTGCCTAAGCTGGGATATGCGACGCAACGGCTGACGCACCGTAATTTTTTGGAGGTTTATAAGAAGCTGCTGAAAAAGGGTGGCCGTATCCTGCAAAAGACGGACGATCGGGACTTTTTCGAGTTTTCGTTGGAGGAATATCGCGCGGCGGGCTTCCGCGTGGAGAACGTGACCTACGATTTGCATGAGAAGGGTAATCCCGATTGGAATATTGTGACAGAATACGAGGAGAAATGGGTGTCGAGAGGCTTGCCGATCCATCGCGTTGAGGCGGTGAAGGAATAGGCGACGGTTTGTTTTTGGGGCAGTGTCAGGCGTTATCGGGCATTGTCGGGTGTTGATTATTAGAGGAGCTTTGCGTTTTTTCGTGGAGCTCTTTTTTTGCATCTAGACCGCGATTTATCTGTTTGCTTATCTCTCTCGCGCGCGAACATTATATTATATACTGTATATATAAAGGAAAAAAGGAAGGGTTGTAAAGAGGGACTGGAGAGGGCGTGGAGGCGCAGGGTAGCTGTTTGGGAAACTATTTTTTAGAAAACAAGGGAAAAATTTGGAAATTATCAATCGAAAAAATTTATTTCGTCGATAAATTTCAATTTTTCATTAAGTTTTATGATTTTTTTTGCGTTTGGACGACTTTTTTTAAATTTTGCCCGTTAATTTATTTTACTTTTATAAAAATTAGTGCTATAATGGTATTTGTGATACTATGTGCGCACTACACTCTGTATCTTATTTCATCAAAATAGAAGGCGAAAATTGAAAACGTTTTGAGAGGAAACGTAGCGTTTCGAAAGTTCGATTGATTGCCTTGTAAATGCTGGTTTAAACAACGTTACAACCGCTTTGCCCTTTTGATGAGAAGCAAACAAACAAAAGAAAAGCCTTTGCCGTAAGCGTTTGCGTATGACGCTTGTCGGTGAAAGGATATTGGAAGCGAAAGTTACTGCAAAAGAGGAGGCGGGTTCGCCTATGGGATTTTGCAAAGGAAAAAGAGATTGATCGGTAGGTAAGAGAAATGACAAGATTCAAGAAAAAAGTTATGCAAACTATGGCGCTTTTGGGCGCGGCATGTTTCTTCACGGGCGGATGCGTTGAGGGATTCGATCCTAAAAAGCAGGACGCTGTGTCTGCGACGAACAAGATCGTAAAGACGAATAAGAGCATTGACGTCAAGACGGAGTCTTTCTTCGATAAAAACGTGGTGTATGAGCTGCCTAAAAACGTGACGAAGGAACAGGACGTGTCCGTCATCGTTACTATGAACGTCAAATCGTTGGTGGAAACGTACAACGAAAAAGCGACCGCGTTGGAGCTGAGCGAGTTTGTTTCGTCGGCGGAGGCGAAGAAATATGAAAAGGAAATTTCCCGTCAGCAAAATGTACTTATCAATAAATTGAAAAAATCGGGCATCCGCTATACGTTAGGGGAACGCTACGACACCATTTTAAGCGGGTTTGAAATTACCGTAAAGGCGAAGGATTTTGAGGCGGTTGGCAAGCTGTTTGCCGACGACGCCAGCGTTTTCGTGGGCGAAACGTATTTGCCTGCTGAAAGTAAGGTGGTCACCAACGACGTTGACGTATATGAAACGGGTATCTTTGACAGCTCCTCCTCCGATTATCAAGGGGACGGGGTTGTGGTTGCCGTTTTGGATACGGGGCTTGACTATACCCATACCGCGTTTAGCGACGCGAATTTCGATCCCGATCAGGTTGCGTTTGATTTGGAGACGGTATCGTCGAAAATTTCTCAAACTACGGCGGCGAAGTTGACCCAAGGGCTGTCAGGCGAGGACGTTTACGTTGGCAGAAAGGTGCCGTTTGCGTATGACTATGCGGACAAAGATCCCGACGTATTGCCGATTAGCAGCGAACACGGTACGCACGTTGCTGGCGTTATCGCAGGCGACGACGACACCATTACGGGCGTTGCGCCCGACGCGCAGCTTGCTATTATGAAGGTGTTCTCCGACACGGCGACGGGTGCGAAGGATTCTTGGATTCTGTCGGCGTTGGAGGACTGCGTGGTGCTGGGCGTGGACGTTATCAATATGTCGCTCGGCTCGTCCTGCGGGTTCTCGCGCGAGGTGGATAAAGAACAGAAAAACAACGTTTACGATAAGATCCGCGAAGCGGGGATTTCCTTGATCTGCGCGGCGTCCAACGATTATAACGCGACGCACGGTTCGGAAAAGAACGGGTCGAACGGCTTGACCTCTAACCCCGATTCGGGTACGGTTGGCGCGCCTTCTACCTATCCTGCGGCATTGTCCGTTGCGTCCGTTGACGGCGTTAAGACTCCGTATATTGTTTATGAAGGACGTGTTATGTACTTTAACGAAGCGTCCATGTCCGACGGTAAGCAAAGGGATTTCGTGGACGATTTGCTGAACACGCTGGGGGACGGCGTACAGAGCAAAGACTTTGAATACGTGACCATTCCCGGTATCGGTAGATCCTCCGACTATCCCGAAGAAAGCGAATTTTACGAAGGGAAGATCGTGCTGGTTAAGCGTGGTCAGACGACCTTTGAGGACAAGGTGCGTGTTGCGTTGAAGGAAAAGGGCGCGGCAGGTATCATTATCTATAACAACGTTTCGGGTACGATTTCGATGTCCGTCGGTGACGGCGTTGGGCCCGTATGTTCTATTTCGCAAGACGAAGGTGAATTGCTTGCGGCGGCGGGAACGGGGATTTTGAAGGTCAGCAGAGCGCAAGTTGCGGGACCTTTCATGTCCGACTTCTCTTCGTGGGGGCCTACCTCCGATTTGAAGATTAAGCCTGAAATTACGGCGCACGGCGGTGAAATTTTGTCCGCTGTTCCCGGGCAGGCATACGACAGATTGTCGGGTACGTCCATGGCTTCGCCCAACCAAGCGGGTGCGACGGCGTTGATCCGTCAGTACGTGAAATATAGCGGCGATTTTGGCGCGTTAGAACCCAAAGAGGTAACCGACGTAGTCAATCAGCTGATGATGTCCACGGCGGATATCGTCTATAATAAAAACGGCTTGCCTTACGCGGTTAGAAAGCAGGGCGCGGGGCTTGTCAACATTTCTGAATCCGTCAACTCTAAGGCGTATCTTACAACGTACGACAAAGAGGGTAATTTGATGGAAAAGTCCAAGCTGGAGCTTGGCGACGATAAGGATAAAACGGGTGTTTACGAGGTTAAGTTTGACCTCAATAACATCAGCGATTCGACGCGGACCTATGAAGTGGGCGCGTTGATCCAGACGGAAGGGGTCAGCACCACCTATACCAGCCACAGCGATACGACGGTGACGATGGACGGGTATATGTTGGAAGGCACGAAGACGACGGTGACGGCGGTCTCGGGGAGCGGCCTGCAAAACGGAAACAAGGTCATCGTAGAACCGCACGCAACGGCGACGGTTAGCGTTCAGATCGTTCTGTCCGAAAAGGATAAGGAATATTTGGAAAATTCGTTTGCGCACGGTATGTACGTGGAAGGGTTTGTCACTTTGGACGCCGTTAGCGGCGCGACGATTGACCTCAACGTGCCTCTGCTTGCGTTCTTCGGCGATTGGACGGAAGCGCCTATCTTCGACGAAGAATATTACGATACGCACAAGGACGAAATCAACAAAGGGTTAGATCCCGAAGATAAATTGATGCCCGACGCATACGCGACGCGCGTCATCGGTAGCCTGTACAGCGATTATATCTCTACGTTGGGTACCTATTATTTCGTGCAGAATCCTGCCGCGACGCAGATTGCGGCAAGCAAAGAGCATATCGCCCTTTCTAACCAAGAAAATGAAGAAAGCTCTGCGTTGAACGGTATCTATGCGATTTGGGCGGGCTTACTCCGTAACGTAAAGGAATGGAAGCTGACCATTGTTGAGGATTCGACGGGGAAAGAAATTTTCAGTAAGACGGATCATAACCAACAGAAGTCCCGTTCGTACGGAAGCTCTATGGTGCAATCCTCCTTTGACGTCGATTTCAAGGTGTTGGAAAACGATTTGAAGAACAACACGAAATATACCGT
Organism: Candidatus Scatosoma sp.; assembly: GCA_045611585.1. Taxonomy (GTDB): domain Bacteria; phylum Bacillota; class Clostridia; order Christensenellales; family Borkfalkiaceae; genus Scatosoma. The sequence goes on from JAZKXM010000032.1 coordinate 15,191, forward strand.
TACGGTGGAAACATATATCGACTATGGCACGAAAGCTGAGCAGAAGAACGTTCGGAATGTCTTTGAGTTCCCGCTGTTTATCGACTTTGAAGCGCCCGTGATCACGGACGTCGTGTATCGCAGCGAATACGACAAGACGACCAAAAAGACGAAGCTGTACGCGGACTTTAACGTGTATGACAACCACTATGCAATGGGTATGCAGGTTGGGCAGATCACGAAGGCTGAGCCCGATTCGGAATACTTGTTCACGTTAAATTCCTTCGGGAAATATATGACGCCTGTATATTCCTCTTTCAACTCGACCTCTAAGGTAACGATTGAATTGACGGACTATATCGCCCAGATCAAACAATCCGTGGGCGCGGAATACGACGAGAACGGCGAGGCTGGAGTAAAAGAAAACGTCAACACGTTTATCGCGACCTGTTACGACTATGCAATGAACGCGGCGACGTACGAAATTGCGTTGCCCGACGATATCCTTTCGATGTACTTTACGGAGGACGTCGTTGAGCTGAGCCCGAACGAAACGAAGGAAATCAAGGATATCCTTTCCATCTATCCCGCGGAAAGCTGGTTGCAGACGCTGGAATTTGAAAGCAGCGACAGCGATACCGTTTCCATCGTCAACCAGACGATCGTTGCGAAGAAGAGCGGTACGGCGACCATTAAGGCGATCGGCCGCGACGACAAGGGCAACAAGGTGGAAGCATCCGTAGAGGTGAAGGTTCTTTCGCCTGAGGACGACGGCTACAAGGGCGGCTATTCGATCCCTGAGGTGAACAAGTTTACCATTACGGGATACAAGACAAACAAAGCGTATTACGACGTTTCTTCGGAAAACCGAGAAATCGGGATGACGGACGGTACGTATGATTTTGGCGGGCAATACTCTTTGTCGATGTTCCCGTCCGAAAGCGTAACGTTGCTTTATACTTTGGACTCCTATTTCCCCGAAAAGACGGGCGTCACCTACACGGTGGGGAACAGCAAGATTGCGACGGTTGACGAAAATGGTACGATCGTGGCGCAAGCGGAAGGTACGACGATTGTTACCGTAACGGTGACCTTCGACGGCAAAAAGACCTTCTATTCGGGTAACGTTGCCATCAGCGTTAAGGATCCATATACGACCAACGCCATTTATTTGATGTCCTATAAGGGCTTGGGCGGCGAGGTGGTTATCCCCGGCGATAGAGGGATTACGACCATTTACGAATACGCATTCTCCAACTACGAATACGTAGAAAAGGATTTGGCGGCGGGGGACGTTATCGACGACGAAGATCCTTACAACATTAAGCAAATGTATATCGGTGAGGACACGATCACGAAGATTGTGATTCCCGAAGGCGTAACGCATATCAACGCGTACGCGTTTGCAAAATTGACGGCTTTGGAAGAGGTTGTATTGCCTACCACGCTTGTCAATATCGCCAACGGCGCGTTTATCGGCTGTGAAAAGCTGAAAAAGATTAACCTTGAAAACGTTAAATTCATCAACGAAAAGGCGTTTTACGGTTGCGCGCTGACGGAGGCGAAGCTGGATTCCGTCGTGGCGATCGGTAACTATACGTTCGACGGGTGTAAATTGGAATCCGTTACATTGCCCGAATCCTCTCAATCGTTGGGGATCGGCGCGTTCCAAAACAATGCGGAATTGGCGCGTGTAGAATTTAAGGCGGATAGAATGAAGATCGGTTCGGCTGCCTTCCAAAACTGCGTCAAGTTGAAGGCGATCGACGTAAACGCGGCGGTTATCTCCTCGTATGCGTTTAACGGGTGCAGCCAGCTGTCGCAGGTAAAACTCGGCAAAGAGGTTGCGGTTATCGGCGAATATGCGTTCTCGGGGACTGCCGTTTCTAAATTCACGATTGATAGCGGCAACAAGACGCTGTCGCACGATCCCAAGAACAACGCGTTTGTTATGAACGGAGAAGAATTGGTGCTTGGCGCGCCTGCTTATAAGGGCGTTGTTACCACCGAAGCGACCTCCATTGCGACCAGCGCGTTTGCGGGCAATAAAAACATTACGAAGGTTGTTGCAAACAACGTGACCTACGTTGGACCTTACGCGTTTGCGGGTTGTATGGGTCTTAAAACGGTGGAAATGGACAGCCTGAAAGAAGTAGATGATTTCGCGTTTGCGGATACCGGTTTGACGGCGATCCCCAACACGGAAAACCTTGAAAAAGTTGGTCGGTATTCGTTTGCGAATACGCAAGCAACCAGCATTACCATTGCGGACAATACCGTAGTTGGCGATTATGCGTTTGCGATCAATACCAAATTGACGAAGGTTGTCGTTGGCAACAACGTGACTCTTGGCGAAGCGGCGTTCTACTGCCCGATCGAAACGGAAGGTTTGATTTATAACCCTCAGAACGAGAGTGAAGAGGACGACGATCTTGACGGTTACAAGCCTTATACCTACGAGGCGAAGGACGAAAACGGCAACGTCGTTAAGACATATACGTATTACGGATTTAATTACTTGTACGGTGCGTACTCGGCGTTGCAGTCGGTGACGATTGGTGACAACGTAACCCTTGGGGATTACTCCTTCTGGGGGAACGTGAGAATGACGACGTTGAACTTTGGCGACGGTACGGTGATTGGGGATAGTGCATTCTTCAATGCGGCGGCGCTTGCAAGTGTTGATCTGTCCAAGGCGAAATCGGTCGGCGCGAGCGCATTCTCCGGCTGGGCGCTGAACGATTATTGGATTGACGATAAGGGCAACGTGAACTATGCCGTTGACAGACATTTTGTAGATGGCGAAGAAGTATATTCTAGATACGAATATTCGGAAATGGCGCCTTGCTTTGAAACGGTTACCTTGACGAAGGTTCAGGCGTTTGAAAAGGACGGGAAGGTTATTCCCGCGATCGGCGAAGGTGCGTTTGCGTATAACGAACAGCTGAAAAAGGTTGTTATCGGCAACAACGTAACCGAGATTATGGCGGATACGTTTAACGCGTGCTTGGCTCTTTCGGACGTTACGTTCCAAGACAATATTGTAAAAATCGGCAATTATGCGTTCTACAACACGCTGATTGAAGAAGCCGACCTTACGTCGGTGGATTACGTCGGCGAATACGCATTCTCGCGGACGAAGCTGGAAGAGGTTGCTTTGAATGCGGGCTCTGAAATTGGCGAAGGCGCGTTTGCGTTCTGCGAAGCGCTTGCGGCGGTGGATAACCTTGAAGAGGTTGCGGTGATCGGCGCAAGTGCGTTTAGAGACGTTGCGTTGACGGAGATTACGTTGACGAATGCGACCTATATTGGCGATTTCGCGTTTGGATACTCGAAAGTGACGAAGGTGAA
>JAZKXM010000033.1:0-8585 GCA_045611585.1 Candidatus Scatosoma sp.
GGCATACAAACAAAAACGGCGATGAGGCTTGTGATATTTGCGGTATGAAGGTTAAAGACGCGGATGCGGTTACGGATCATAGCGATTTTGCAGAAGTTGCCGTTGCCAAAGGAGATTTTGTGGCGGGCAAGTGGTACCGTATTTACAGGGATGAATCTATGCTAGGGTGTTATATGGATTTGAGTACAGACGAAAACTATGGTAATTTGGTAGCTTATAGTGGTAGTAGCAACTATAAAAATTCGACCTATTTCCATAGCGGACCGTTATATATCATAAAGGGTATGAAGTTCGTTTATACGGATGAATATATAGACTTTTATTTGGAAGAAGGGGTTTATGAAATTATGCATTATACGACGGGTGCAAGTACGGGTTTAAAGCTTACAATTGATGAAACGACAACCATTACAGGGTTTATGTCTGGCAAGTGTTTTGAACTCAAGTAATTTAAGAAAAAATTGGAGCAAAAGAAAATGAAAGTAAAAAGAATTATAGCGATTATTTTAATAACGGCAATTGTGTATACGGGCTTAGCTTCGTTCGTCGCGTGGCTTATTATCCGCAACGATAGAAAGAACTCGCAGGCAAACAATCCTTCGAATATTGAAAGTGTGCTCACGGACAACGGCGGTATGGAAATTGAGGATGGGCAAGGCTCTGCGATTCGTATGATGAGTACGACATTGAAGCCTAAGCAATATGCGTCTTACGGCGTATCCGAACAAGCGGAATCGGCGTATACGATTGAGGCGACTATTGTGCCAGAATACATGGATAATTTTGTCGCATTGGAATGGACGGCAGAGTTTCAGAACTCTGACTCTGAATGGGCGACGGGCAAAAATGCCAGTGATTATATAAAGATTACACCTACGGGTACGCTTGCGCATTCGGCAACTGTAGAGTGTTTGCAGGCGTTTGGGGAAGTTATTGTAATTAAGGCAGTCTCAAAAGACGATGCAAGTATCTTCGGGGCTTGTACCTGTAATTATATTAATAGATATGCTTCCATAAATGCGGAATTGGATGACGGAACTCTTATTATGTTGGACCAAGTGCCTGGGTATAATTTTGCGTTTGAAACAACGAATAAAGGAAAAGGCGATATTCATATTACAGGCGCACAGGGTGCTATCGGGACAAAAGAAAGTTCTGCGTTTACCTTGACAATGCAAATTGATGAAGTATTGGAACATCATCTCCACGAGGCAGGCTTTAGCATCAATGGTACAACCGTCACGTATGAAGGTTCTTTGGACGCTTCGCAATTACAGAGCGGTTATAAGTTTGAAACAATGCTGTACTTGCCAGGCGCGGATGCGGCGATTGTAGGGGAAGACCATAGCGCATTGATTAAACAAGGCTATCTTTGGGCAACGACTGGGACAAATGATGACGGAGTCCTCACAGAAGAAGAATGGGAAGCTTATAATCGTTACCGTGAAGCAATTCTCGGCGCTTGGAACGAGTCGGACGATTTCTTGATTACGCTTATCTTAACGCAATACGATAAGCTCCCTGAAGGCAACGTATTAAAGATATATACGGCTCAAATGGATATCGTAGCTAATGATTTGTTTCCTGCGATTTCCGCGGCCAACATTTCGCTGAATTATGACAATATTGACTTTTAAGAATGAAGAAGCAAGTGGTTATAATCGGAACCTGTTTTCTTTCTATCCTTGTATTTTTGTTGGGGATAAGCTTTTTATTGCAACAGAAAGAAATGAACGGAAGCCCCTTTGACGGTGATTCAGGGGTGGGTGAGGTTAAGCGGATTGAACTCGCTCCAGAATCACTGGTTTTCTAATACAACACAACGAAGCGGTTTGTTATAAGTAACGGCCGCTTTGTTTTTTTGCCTAATGATTGGCAAGGATAAAGCGCAATTAAGTAAAACGGCTATTAATGTCTGGATTAATGGCCGTTGAGTACATATTTTTTAGCTTTAATTATATGAAAAGCTGGAGATTAACTTCAAATGAAAAAGATTTGAAAATAAGTGAAAGGAGTAATTCATTTTATTTGGTATTTTGGGGAATTATAGAAAAAAAATTCTTGACTTTTAAGATGGGTATGGATATACTGTGGGTGTAGAATGGCACCTAGTAAAAACGAACCATATTTTAAGGTGATTATCTCTGCCAATAAAATGGAAAAGGAGGATATGGAACGGCGAGAAGAATTAACGAGTTTAATTAAGTTTTTAGCAGGAATACCAAACTCAGATGAGCATATTGGTTATGTTCTTAAGTTGGCGGAGGAATCTGCAACGAATGAAAAATTGCAAAATCTCATCGAAAAGAATAACGTCGCAATAAAAAGCGACGTTAAGGAAGAAAGGCTTGATGACATCTTGGAGTTAAAATTTACTAACAAGGAGATAAATCAAATGCCAAAAACATTCAGGAAAGAATTTCGTGTGGATGGTTGTACCGCACGAATCCGCAAAAAACCAAGCGGTAAAAGCGGTTATATTTACGAAATACGTTATCGGAGAAATGGATACGATATAGGCGTATCTAATAAGGTTCTTGAGGAGGCAAAGCGTCTTTTTATTGAAGCATTGAAGACGGCAAAAATTTCCAAAAAGATAACAGGCGTTCCTAAAACCTTTCATTCATTTTCAATGTATTATTTTGAAAACTTTAGAATAAAGAAGGTAACGGAAAAAACCTATAAAACGGATCTTAATCGCTATAAAAGATATCTGCAACCATATTTTGAAGAACTTCCTCTTATAAAGATTACCCCGAAGGACTGTCAAGACCTTATCGACGAACTTGAAGAAGAAGGGAAGGGTAAAACAGCAGTTGAGCTTTTCGCATTGCTTTCGGTAATATTTAAGATGGCTATATTCCATCGATTAATAGAGTATAATCCACTTGATATCGTTATGCATACCAAACATGAAAGTCAACATGGTGTAGCTCTTACCAAAGAGGAAGAAAAGAAACTTCTAACGAATACAAGCGATACTATTCTTCGAAATGCACTTGCCCTTGGGTTATATACAGGGATGCGACCGAATGAATACAAGACTGCAAAAATTGAAGGTAAGTTTATTGTAGCCGTAAACTCCAAACGAAAAAATGGGAAGGTTGAGTATAAAAGGATTCCTATTTCGAAAATGCTTAAACCTTATTTAAAGGATGGAATTAACGTACCTACGGAAAAACGTCTTCGTGCAGCAATCCGCGCGGTTTTACCTGACCACAAACTTTATGACTTAAGAACAACGTTTTATACGCGTTGTACGGAATGTGGTGTGGCTGAACCTGCGATGAAAGAATTTGTCGGACACTCACTTGGACAACTTGGAAATGCGTACACGGATTTATCGGACGAATATTTATTAGAGGAGGGAGCGAAACTCCTTTATTAAAACCGATTTAATTCCCCAAAACGTTCCCCAAAATCGAGTTTTTTGCAAAAAAATGGTCAATTTTCTATGCAAATATGCAAAAAATACGGCATTTATGCACGATTTTTATGCATAAATGCCGTATTTTGGTCGAGGCGACGGGATTTGAACCCACGACCTTATGGTCCCGAACCATACGCGCTACCAGCTGCGCTACGCCTCGATTTTTTCAGTTTTTATCTATTTTCGTAAGTGGTCAAACATGTGGTCAAGCCACTTATTTCGAACGTTTTGTGGAAAAGTGTACCGCCCGAATTGCCAGGTTTTTCAAGGGGTTCAGCGATTTTCAAAAATCACTGCTTCAAGACCGGTGGCGGTGTCCCGAACCATACGCGCTACCAGCTGCGCTACGCCTCGATTTTTAAGTTTTTATCTATTTTCGTAAGTGGTCAAACATGTGGTCAAGCCACTTATTTCGAACATTTTTTAGAAAAGTGTACTGCCCAAATTGTCAGTGTTGTCAAGGGGTTCAGAGGTTCGAAAAAAACTACCAAGAAAAGCCCTTGTGGGTGTCCCGAACCATACGCGCTACCAGCTGCGCTATGCCTCGATTTTTCAGTTTTTTATCTATTTTCGTAAGTGGTCAAACATGTGGTCAAGCCACTTATTTCGAACGTTTTGTAGAAAAGTGTACCGCCCGAATTGTCAGTGTTGTCAAGGGGTTCAAATGTTCGAAAAAATCTACCAAGGAAAGCCCTTGTGGGTGTCCCGAACGCCGCGTACTATTGACAAAATCCAAAAAAAGTGCTATAATATTTGTTACCAAAAAAACGGAGGGATAAAATATGATCGGCGCGGTAGTTGGCGATATCGTCGGATTTCAATTTGAAGGGCAAGATTTTAAAAGCAAGCAATTTCCGTTGTTCACGCCGCAATGCGCGCCGACGGACGATACGTTTATGACGCTGGCGATCGCCAAAGCGTTAGTCTTGTATAAGCGGCTGTGCCTTTCCGAGGAAAAATTACCCGCCCTCGCTGTCGAGTGCATGAAAGAGGTGTCAAACGCCCACAAGGCGACGATGTGGGGAGTAAAATTTTACAAATGGCTGTTTGAACGGTCCGTTCCGTACGGCAGCTATGGCAACGGAGCGGCGATGCGTATTTCCCCCGTCGGTTGGGTGGCAAAGGACGAGGAGGAGGTAAAACGCCTGTCCTATGCCGTCACCGCCGTTTCGCACGATCATCCCGAAGGGATCAAAGGCGCGGAAGCGATGGCAATGGCGGTATTTTTAGCGCGGACGGGGGTAGAAAAGCAAGCGATCAAACAGCGGCTTGCCCGCGATTATTATCCCCAGCTTTTAGAGATGACGGTGGACAAAATTCGTCCCTATTACGAGCGGGACGACGACGGATATTTTATGTCCTGCCAAGGCAGTTTGCCGCAGGCGTTGACGGCGTTTTTCGATTCGACGGATTTTGAGGACGCCATTCGCAACGCAATCTCCCTCGGCGGCGATTTCGACACGCTCGGCGCGATGGCGGGTAGCGTGGCGGAGGCGTATTACGGAGTTCCGCAGCCTATCGAAAAAGAGGCGTTTGGTTATCTTACGCACGATTTAAAACGAATCTGCTACGCCTTTGAAACGGTCAAGCGCTCCCGCGTTTTTCGCGTGGGTGAGGAGGGGTGATTTTTTATAAAATCACCCCCGTACGGGCAAAATTTGTTGACTTAATTGTTGCGCTGTGTTATCATAAAACCATTACAAGATGTTTCACCGCGCGAAACAGCGCGAAAAGGTGGTAAACTATGGATATAAAAATTATAAAAACGAATGCCCCCAAACAGCTCCCACCCGAGGAAACGTTGGGGTTTGGTCAAATATTTACCGATCACATGCTGGTTGCCGAATGGGAGGAAGGGCGCGGCTGGCACGACGTGCGCATTCAGCCCTTTGAAAACCTTTCTTTGCACCCTGCATCCACCGTGTTGCATTACGGCGCGGGGATCTTTGAAGGAATGAAAGCATATCGTCGCGAGGACGGCGGAGTGCAGCTATTTCGGCCAATGGAAAACGCGCGGCGTATGAACAGATCTGCCGAACGGCTTTGCCTGCCCCAAATCGACGAGGAAGAATTTTTAAACTGGCTGACCGTTTTCGTGCAGTTAGAGGAGAAATGGGTACCCAAATCCTTCGGAACGTCCCTGTATCTTCGCCCGTTCACCTTTGGTAACGACCAATCGCTGGGCGTTCACGCGGTGAAAAAAGCAACGTTTATGCTGATAGCCTCCCCGTCGGGCAGCTATTACGCCGAGGGGATCAACCCCGTAAAGATCATGATCGAATCGGAGGACGTGCGCACCGTTCGCGGCGGCACGGGCTTTGCAAAATGCGGCGGGAACTATGCGGCAAGCACCCGCGCAGGCGAACGCGCGGCGCAAAAAGGATATTCGCAGGTGCTTTGGTTGGACGGAGTCCAGCGTAAATACGTCGAAGAAGTGGGCGCGATGAACGTAATGTTCAAGATAGACGGCAAAATCGTCACCCCACTTTTGACGGGTTCTATTTTGCCGGGGGTCACCCGTAAAAGCTGTATCGAAGTCTTGCAAAAAATGGGCTATCCCGTCGAAGAACGCCTTTTGTCCGTGGACGAACTGATTTCCGCCTTGGAGGAGGATAGGCTGGAAGAAGCGTGGGGCTGCGGAACGGCGGCGGTCGTTTCCCCCATTGGCGCGCTGGCTTACGGCGAGAAGGAATACACGATCGGCGGCGGCAAAATCGGCGAGGTAACGGGGAAATTGTACGACGTTTTAACGGGAATCCAATGGGGCAAGCGCGAGGACGAGTTCGGTTGGACGTATCGCGTATAAGCGTTAGACAATTTTGCCAAAAGGCAATTTTGAGGAAGAAGAAAAGAGGACGAGCGTGAGAATAAGGACAGAACGCGGAGGTCTGAAAAAGTATGAAAAACGTAGAGAAGTATGTAAAACAGTATTTTACGCCCCCGTCGGTGACGATGGATTGGGCGAAAAAGACGGCGGTGGAAGCCCCGCCCGTTTGGTGCAGCGTCGATTTGCGGGACGGCAATCAGGCGTTGATTATCCCGATGAGCTTGGAAGAAAAATTAGAATTTTTCGACCTGCTCGTCAAGGTCGGCTTTAAAGAAATCGAGGTTGGGTTTCCCGCGGCAAGCGAAACGGAGTACGAATTTTGCCGCGCGCTGATCGAGCGGAATTTGATCCCCGACGACGTGACGATACAGGTATTAACGCAAGCGCGTGAACATATTATCGCAAAGACGTTTCAGGCGTTGGAGGGGGCGAAGCGCGCCATTGTGCATTTGTACAATTCGACAAGTCTTGCCCAGCGCCAGCAGGTATTCCGCCGTGAAAAGGGGGAAATTATCGACATCGCTGTACAAGGCGCGCGTCTGTGCGACGAATACCGCGCAAAGGCAAAAGGGAAAATTCTTTTCGAATATTCTCCCGAAAGCTTTACGGGCACGGAGCCCGAATTCGCGCTGGAAATCTGCAACGCGGTGCTGGACGTATGGCAGCCGACGAAGGAGGATCCCGTCATCATTAACCTGCCCGTTACGGTGTCCCATTCCATGTCCCACGTTTACGCCAATCAGGTCGAATATATCAGCAAAAATTTGCGCTATCGCGACAACGTAGTGTTGTCCTTGCACCCGCATAACGATAGAGGGTGCGCGGTGGCGGACAGCGAAATGGGCTTGCTTGCGGGCGGTCAGCGTATCGAGGGGACGTTGTTTGGCAACGGCGAGCGCACGGGCAACGTCGATATCGTAACGATGGCGCTCAATATGTATTCGCAAGGGGTACAGCCCAATTTGGATTTTTCCAACCTGCCCGCGGTGATGCGGACGTACGAAAAGGTAACGCGTATGCGCGTACACGAACGCCACCCGTACAGCGGTCAGCTGGTGTTTGCGGCGTTTTCGGGTTCTCACCAAGACGCGATTGCAAAGGGTATGAAATATCGGGTGGAAAAGGACTTACAAACGTGGACGGTACCCTATCTTCCCATCGACCCCGCAGACGTCGGGCGCGCGTACGAAGCGGACGTAATCCGTATCAATTCGCAGTCGGGTAAGGGCGGTATCGGGTATATTTTGGAAACGCAGTTCAAGCTGATGCTGCCGCCGAAGATGCGGGAGGTGGTCAGCTATCACGTCAAGGGTATCTCCGACCGAGCGCATAAAGAATTGCAGCCCCGCGAGGTGTATGATATTTTCCTGCGCGACTTTGTCAATTTAAAGGAAAAATTAGACGTTTTAGGCACGAAATACACAGTGGACGGCGAAGTGGTAAAAGGGGAAATTTGCGTATCTTATCAGGGCGAGGCGCACACCGTCGAGGTGGAGGGCAACGGGCGGCTGGATTGCGTATGTAAGGCGATTGCATCCGTCACGGGCAAGCAGTTCGTTTTGGATAACTATACCGAGCACGCGTTAGAAGGGCGTTCCTCCTCCAAAGCGGCGTCCTACGTCAGCGTGATCGCGGACGGCAAATCCTACTGGGGGACGGGGATCCACAGCGATATTATGATCTCCTCCGTCAAAGCGGTGGTTTCCGCCGTCAATCTGTTGCTGTAAAAGAGTTGTAAAAAAATCTAATCTAAGAAGGAAGAAAAATCAATATGCCAATGACAATGACGCAAAAAATTTTGGCAGCGCACGCGGGCTTGGACAGCGTAGAGGCAGGACAGCTGATTTTGGTCAATCTGGACAGAGTGCTGGGCAACGACATCACCTCTCCCGTGGCGATTAAGGAATTTGAAAAGCTTGGCTTTCAAGAAGTATATGATAAAGACAAGGTGACGATGGTCATGGACCATTTCGCGCCGAATAAAGACATCAAAGCCGCCTCCCAATGCAAACTCTGCCGCGATTTTTGTAGCGAACACGGGGTGACGCATTTTTACGACGTCGGCAGAATGGGAATCGAACACGCCCTCCTGCCCGAAAAGGGGCTGGTTGTCCCCGGGAACGTAGTGATCGGTGCGGACTCCCACACCTGCACGTACGGTGCGCTGGGCGCGTTTTCGACGGGGGTAGGTTCTACGGATATGGCGTGCGGAATGGCGACGGGCAAGGCGTGGTTTAAGGTGCCTTCGGCAATCAAATTTGTCTTGAAGGGCAGCTTGCCCCGCTACGTTTGCGGCAAGGACGTTATCTTACATATTATCGGCAAAAT
>JAZKXM010000034.1:0-1684 GCA_045611585.1 Candidatus Scatosoma sp.
CAAGTGTTGTCTTCCTAAGACCGCTTGGCCTCCGACTTCCATTGCGTCATATCCTTACGGAGCACGACAGAGCCGCAGCGTTCGCATTTGCCGTCGATAACCTGTTCGTTAGCGAGTACCGTTTCGCAAGAAGGACACCAGTTGACGAGGGATTCTTTGCGATAAGCAAGTCCCTTTTTGTACAGCTGCAAGAACAGCCATTGCGTCCATTTATAATAATCCTCTTCGCAGGTTTTAATTTCGGCGGTCCAATCGAACATTGCGCCCATATTGCGCAGCTGCTGTTCCATGGTTTTGACGTTTTGCTCCGTCGAATCCTTAGGGTGCACCCCCGTCTTTATCGCATAGTTTTCCGCAGGCAAACCAAATGCGTCAAAGCCCATAGGCTGGAACACCTCAAAGCCTTGCATTTTCTTAAAACGCGCATAAGAATCGGTAGGCCCATAATTATACCAATGCCCAACGTGCAGCTTGGAAGCGGAGGGATAAGAAAACATCTCCAAAACGTACAGTTTTTTGTCTGCGTTTTTCTTGTTAAAGACGTTGCGTTTCGTCTTTTCCCATTTTGCTTGCCATTTGCTTTCAACCGATTTCATATCCATAACAAAACCTCCCGATCGGGCATACTTTGCCCATAACAGACTAACATAATATTCTATATTATAAAACATTTTTTTTCTTTCGTCAAGCAAATACGCGCGAGGGAAAGGGGAAAACCTTTCCCAAAGTCATAAATAATTTCCCTTTTCGTGCATATAATAACCTTGTGGAAAAGATAATGATCACGCAAGGCGGGTATAACCGCCGTTATATGTCTTACTTATACGGAAAGGTGAAGGATAAATTTTCCTATCTCCCCGCAAGGATCGCAATTTCGGGGGAGGAGGATCGAACGGTCGTTCAATTCGAAACGGAAAAACGGTACTGTCCGTACGTCCGCCGTTTCACGGAGGAAAATATCGCCGACGTTATCGCCATTGGGTACAAGTACGCATATTTTGAACGCAAGCTCTCTTTGCCGTTGCTGTCTGCGGGTGAAAAAAGACTGCTGTTTACTGCCCTTGCCGCCGCCGATTTAAAAGAGGATAGAGATTTGATTGTCGAAAAAATCAAAGGGCTGGGGCAATACTGTTTGGACGGAGTATTCCATTTTCGCTTGCAAGAGCTGCAAAAACGCTGGGAGGGGATTGCCGAATACGTCCCCACCGATTTTGGCAAACAGTCTATGGAGGGCTTTATCGGCTTTTTGGTGGAGGACGGCGACGGGAAGATATATTTAAAAGACGGGGTAGCTTACGACGAAAGCTACCGCGCGCTTGGGAAAAGCGTTTTGACGGGCGCACGCAGCCTGATCGGCGAGGTTTTGCTTTGCGGGGCGGGGCGGGTTTACTGTTTTGGCGAAGTCGATCGCGAAACGAAGGATTTTTTGCATAAATATTATAAAGAGAAGGCTGTTTTTTGTTAAAAGGACTAAAAAAACGTTTGACAACCGTTGAAAAAAGAGTTACAATAATAGCACGAAGACAAGTAGCGTTGTCAACGGAATTTTTCAGAGAGTCCGTCCCTCGGCTGTAAGACGGGTAAATTTCGGCAACGGCGAAACCACTTCGGCGCGCAAGCGAAAACAGAACAACATAAAAGCGGTCAAATATTTATTTGGCAATTAAGGTGGAACCGCGCAAAC
>JAZKXM010000035.1:0-5853 GCA_045611585.1 Candidatus Scatosoma sp.
CAGCGGAAATCACCTACAAGGACGCCCTCATTATCGGCGCGTTTCAGGTACTTTCCCTTATCCCCGGCACCTCACGATCGGGCGCAACCATTATCGGCGCGCTTCTCATCGGCGTTTCTCGCCCTGCGGGCGCCGAATTCACCTTCTTCCTCGCAATCCCCGTTATGTTCGGGGCAAGCGCGTTAAAGCTGTTAAAATTCCTGCTGGCAAGCGGCGGCTTTACGGGGGCAGAGCTTGGATATCTTTTGATCGGTTCAGCCGTCGCCTTTGCCGTCTCCCTTTTGGCAATCAAATTCTTAATGAATTTCGTAAAGAAACACGATTTTAAGGTATTCGGCTGGTACCGTATCGCCTTGGGCGCATTGGTTATCGCCACCCTCGTAATTCCTCCTCTGTTTGCTTAATTTTTAAAAACAAAGCACAAAAAATCCGCCGACGAACCGCCGACGGATTTTTATTATTGCAATAATCAGCTAATCGTTGCGCCGAAAGGCATAATGGACAGGTGCGCAAACTTGAAGCATTGTTTCCCGAAAGGAATACCGATAATGGTGATACACCAGAAAATGCCGAGGAACAGCCACATGATCGCCGTCATCAGTCGGTAAGGATAAACCAAAGAATGTTTCCGATAAATTTCATAATTACGCCTCTGTAAAAATTTTGTTCCAATATTATATCACAGTATTCCGTTTTGTCAAGAGCAGTTAATAAAATTTTTAGAAAACCATCTCCCACGCCCCATTAACCGTCACCCCACAACCGCCGCAAACGCCATTCATGCATAAAAAACCGCCCCATCAAGGGACGGCTTTCTTTTACTTTTCGGTATTTTCCGTATTTTCTATATTTTTTTCAAAGACCTGATACACCTTCTCGTTGACGGCTTTCAACCGTTCCCCGTCCATCTTCAACACGCGGTCGAAGGTAAACAGCCCGTTCACCTCGTCCTCAATGTCCGTCAATTCGGTATAAACGGTAGCGGATAAGCCCTGCTTTTCAATCAGCGGCAGAACTTCCTTTTCATACAATCTCTCATAAGCCGCCGTCAATTTTTCCACGTCCTTAAATTTTTTGTACCCAAAGCTCTTGTCGGAAAAGACGTGTCCCTCCATAGCATACGAATACCCGCCGAATTCCGTCAACGCCAAAACCCGTTTTCGATCGTTTTTCGGCTTGGCTTTTCTAAAATAGATATGTCGGCTGCACACGTCGCCGCCCCCCATATCCTGCCAACCGCTGGCATGGTCGTACGGACGGGTGTTATCAACCAGCTTCAATCTCCGCCAAGTTTCCAACGCGTCAAACTGTCCCCACGCCTCGTTAAACGGAGTCCAAAGACAAAGCGAAACGCAATTATACAAGCAGTCAATCAGCCCGTGCGCCTCGGCGTAATATTGTGCGCGCGAACGCTCGCTTCGCCCCATTTTCTTGTAATTTCCGTCCTTTAATCGAAGATTAAAAAATGGAGCCAGCATAATCCGCCAAGCGGGATATTTCGCCCCGCCGTTGATCATATCCTGCCAAACGAGTACCCCCAAAACGTCGCAATAATAATACCAAAGCAGCGGCTCTACTTTGATATGCTTGCGCAGCATATTAAAGCCCAAGTCCTTTACCGCCTTAATTTCCTCGTACATTGCGCGGTTAGAGGGCGGGGTATAAAGCCCCTCCGACCAGTAGCCTTGGTCAAGCAACCCGTTGTGATAGACGGGCTGTCCGTTGACGGCAAAATATTTAAACTCGCCTTTCTTCACAACGGAAAAAGATCGAAGCCCGAAATAGCTTTCTACGTGATCTTCTCCATAATGCACCGAAACGCCATACAGCTGGGGATCTTGGGGGGACCAAGGCAAGCACGCGGACACGTCAATTACGCCCTCCGCGCCGTCCATATACACGGTAGAAATCACCTTTTCGCCCTCCGTCACACTGACGGAGATCCCGTTTCCTTCCCCTACCTCTCCCGCAAGATCACATTGCACGCATAAGGTCTTTTCCTCAAAATTCGGGGTCAGCTTTAATTTTTTAATATACTGCTCGGGGACGCTTTCCAGCCAAACGCTTTGCCAAATCCCACTCGTCGCGGTGTACCAAATCCCACCGCGGTCATATTTTTGCTTTCCTCTGCCATATACGTCCGAATCGGCATTATCCCTCACCACAAACACCACTTCGTTTTCCCCGTCGATCAGGGAAGAAGTAATCTCCAACGAATAGGGCAAATACCCCTCCTCGTGCCGACCAACGCACGCGCCGTTGATAAACACTTCGCTTACCTGATCGCACGCACCGACGTTGAGAAGCACCTTGCCCACGCAAAACCCGTCGGGCAAACGGAAAGTGCGACGATAGATCAAATATTCGTCCTTTTGCAGCTGCCTGCCCACACCCGACGCCTTACATTCAGGCGAATAAGGAACCAAAATCTCCCCGTCGTACTCGGCAGTCTGTTTGCTTTTGCGGATGGCATATTGCCACGTCCCGTTTAAAGACAAATAACTGTTCCTCTGCATTTGCGGGCGCGGATATTCCTGCAACGGCAATTCGCTTTCTAAAAATTGCGGCTTAAAAATCATTTTCCCCCTCTCCTTTTATCGCGGCAGCTTTCCTGCCGCCACCAATCGCACTCCACACGGCACTCCTACGCGACTCTCCTACGCAGCGTTTCAAGACTGCCCGTCAGTCCTCTTGTTCCCAAGTCCTAAACCCCTGACCGCGCACCTCGACAGACTCGTTTACGATAACAAACGCCTTTTCGTCCACCTCGTGAACAATCTGACGAAGCTGAGTCAGCTGTCTGTTTTTCACGCAGGTCAACAACACGTCGTGACGGTTCTCCGTGTACATACCCTTGCCGTCCAGCATCGTAATCCCGCGCGGACTTTTTGAAAGCAGCTCTTTGGAAATTTCCTTCCCCTTGTCGGAAATAATAATGCACAGCTTAGATTTTTCCAAACCGAGCAGCACCAATTCGCTCAATTTCGTGCTGACAAAAACGACGATCAACGCGTATAAAACGTTGTCCGCGCTCTTCAAACAAATCGCGCCCGCAATGACGATCAACGCGTCGCAAATCCCCGTCCAAACGGGAATATTCGCCACCTTAAACCATTTTTTTAACATTCGGCCCAAAAGCTCCGTCCCGCCGCTGCTAAACTGATATTTAACAAACAGCCCAATCCCAATCCCTTGGAAAACGCCGCCGTAAAGGGACGCCAGCACGGGGTTGTCCGTCATGGGCGGCAAAAATGCAAAAATATCCGTCACCGCACCAAGTACGCCAACTGTCAAAAGACTTTTCAAAATAAATTTCCAGCCGCAATATTTCAGCCCCAACAAGAAAATGGGCAGGTTGATCGCCACCGTCAAAACCCCAATGGGGATATTTTTATTCAATAAGTGGAACAGCGTCGCCAAACCCGACACCCCGCCCGCCACGATCGAGCAAGGCTCTAAAAATAAAACAATGCTAAACCCATAGGCAAAACAGCCCAGCACCATACAGATATAGCCCTTAATCGCCGACCAAACCGCCTTTTTTGCGTTCGTCTTCATACCCAATTCCTTCTTTCGCCAAACGGCAACTTTTTCAAGAAACCCGCAACGGATTTTCCCCTTGTTCGTTCCCTGTCGTTATTATAACAAAAAACAAAAAATATTTCAATATTTTCACAGCATTTTTATAAAAAAAATGCAAAAGTTTCAAAACCTTTGCATTTTCCTTCTAAATATCCCAATCCCTTTAAAATAAAGGGATTTTTGCAATTTTTTTAACGATTTTATTTTATCTTTCGTCGTCCATATCCGAAAAGCTGACCCAGCTGTCCCTCTCGTATTCAACCCCCAGCCCCCGCAGGGCTTTCAGCAATTTTTCCTCACTCAAATTTTCGCCAAATTCGGCAATCATCTTTTCCTTTAAACGCTTCCCTTTCTCGCCGCCAAAATGCTCGCGCAGCTTTTTTGCATTTTCCTTGTCGATACGGTAAGTAACGTCATAATCCCCGCCGCCGAAAAACCCCACGCCATAATCACAATAGCCAATCTCCATGCCCCCGTCCCTGCTTTCATACAAGAGCAATCCGCTTGTCCCTTTTCTCATAAACAGCCTCCTTTTTCTTTCATTTATACATACACCTTTTTGCGATTTTTCAAACAATTCCCATTCAATCCCCTCAATATATGCCCTTCGGGCACGAATCCGCCCCGCCACCAACCACCGCCAAAACAAAGCCTCGGCAAAGGCAACGCCGAAAAAAACACAAAACCGTCGCAAACGTATTCGACCGCGACGGTTTTTATCATTTTACAAATCCCCCCTACGGGGTGTGGGATAGTCCGAGAAGAAGCAATTTTTTTGGCTATCCCACAAAGCGAAGATAAGTTTTGTATGTGCATAGGAACTCCCTTTTAAGCGGCGCAACGCCGCCCAAGGTCATAAAGCCGATCAGAGGAGGTTTTCGTTTTGCCCGTCCCTCTCATCACCTTACGTCCCTATTATACCATTCTTTCCCCACCTTGTAAACCACCGAATGTCGCCGTTTCACGACACCACCGCGCTTTTTAAAGAATTTTAAATATTTTTTTCGTGTTAATCCTGATACAATTTACAAACTCCGTCCAAATATCCTTTCACTTCTTGCACGACGGACGGGGGAGAGATGACCTTCAACTTATCCCCCAACGAACAGCACCATGCCAAAAAAGTAGGACTTACCTGCACCTCCGCGGAAAAACCAATTTGCCCGCCGCTAATCTTGCTCAATTTAATTCTATCGCCAAACTTATCGTAGATAACGTCTATAAGGCTTTTATCCGCCCTGATTTCCACCAGCTCCGTCCGCCCTCCAAACATAGCGAACAGCTGTCTTTTTCGGGTCGGCAAGTCAAAATTTTCCACCTCAATCCCCGCGCTGACGTCCTCGTCCAGCATACAAACGCTGTCCATACGGTCAATGCGATAATGTGATACGCCCCCGAAAAAATCGTCATAGCAAAACAAATAATAATACCCGCCGTCAAACACCGTCCCCAACGGATTCACCTTGTAGCCCCGTTTCTTTTGCGGGTCTTTTTTGCTCATACGGTACGCGCGGTTGTAGCCCTCGTCATAGTCAAAATAATAAAACCGAATCTTTTTCCTCCGCACAATCGCTTGCGAAATTTCGCTGACGGAATACAAAATATTCTCATTTTTACTTTTCGGAACGGAAAATTCGACAACGTTCCGCTTCAACACCTCACCCCGCTGACTCCCCGCCAGCTTGGCAACCTTATCTACCAGCTCCGCCGTTTTCTTTTCGGTAATGAACCCCGCCGCCTGCACCGCATCCATCAAAATAAGCACCTCAGGCGCCGAAATGCTGCGATCGGCAACGTAGTACATATTGCTGGTCGATCGCACGCACAGCACCTCATACCCGTATTTTTGCAAAGTTTTTATATCCTCATACAAAGTAGAACGAACGCACTCTATCCCCTCGCCCGCCAGCTTTTGCAGCAACGCCTCCGTGCCGATCGGATTTTCCTCGTCCGTTTCCCTGTTCAGGATCTCCCAAATTTTCAATAGCCGAATCCGCTTAATGTCTTTATCTTTATCCATACCCATCTCGCCTCTCCTTTTTTCCATTGTATCACATCCGCGCGCGTTTGTAAAGGGTTATACTGTTGCGAAATGCCGACACCAAGGTATGCAAAACGCACAAAAAAAGCGTGCTTCTCCAAAGAAACACGCCTTTTCTTATTTTCAATACACAAAGCTTATCTTTGTACGCGCCCGCTCGCGTCGCCGCCTGCCAAATTCTTGACCTCCGCCACGGAAACCATGTTATAGTCCCCTTCAATCGTGTGCTT
>JAZKXM010000036.1:0-10186 GCA_045611585.1 Candidatus Scatosoma sp.
TTTGCCGACGACGTGCTTTTGTACGGTTGGGTCAGCGGGGAAGAACCCACGCCGCAAAAGCGGCATTCTATCGTGGATAAAATACGTTCGTATTTAGAAACGGTAACCAAGGATAAAGACTTTATTACGTCCGTTGTCAACGTAGGCGACGGCGTAGCGGTGTCCGTGTATAAGGGCAAGGAGAAAGAAGTATGAAAGCGGAATTGTTAGCCCCCGCGGGGAATTATCAAAAATTGGAAACGGCGTTGCGGTTTGGCGCGGATGCGGCGTATATCGGCGGGAAAAATTTTTCCTTGCGCACGTTCGCGGACAATTTCACGGACGAGGAGCTTCGCTCCGCCGTGCAATTGGTACACGGCAAGCAAAAGAAATTGTACGTCACCGTCAATATCTTTGCGAGAAACGCCGATTTTGGCGCGTTGAGCGAATATTTGCCTTACCTTGAAAAAATAGGAGTGGACGGAGTAATCGTCAGCGACCCCGGCGTGGTGTATTTGATTAAAAAAATTGCGCCCAAGCTGTGCGTGCATCTTTCCACGCAAGCCAACACGACGAACAAGTATTCCGTCAAGTTTTGGCGGGAAACGGGCGTTTCCCGTATCGTACTCGCGCGGGAGTTATCCTTAAAGGAAATTGCGGAGATACACGGGTTCGTTCCCGAAATGGAGTTAGAGGCGTTCGTACACGGCGCAATGTGCATATCTTACAGCGGGCGGTGTTTGCTGTCCGATTATTTGGACGGTAGGTCGTCCAATCGCGGGGCGTGCGTGCAGTCCTGCCGTTGGCGGTACGAAGTGCGCGCCATCAACGGCACGAAGGGGGAAAGCGAATGGCTGCCCATCGAAGAAGACGGGCGCGGGACGTTTATTTTTAACAGCAAAGACCTCAATATGCTTTCCTATCTGACCCAAATGCAAGAGGCGGGGATTTCCTCCTTTAAGATCGAGGGCAGAATGAAAAGCGGGTATTATTTGGCGACGGTGATCAACGCCTATCGGCGGTTGATGGACGGTGGGGATTTTGCGGTTTCCGAAAAAGAGCTGTTAAACGTTGCACACCGCGATTATACGCAAGCGTATGCGTTGGGCGAAAACCCGCATACCGTCAATTATACGGATAGTCAGTCGAAAGGCGAGTACGTCTATATTGCGGACGTAAAAGGAAGCGCGGACGGGTATGTGTATGCCGAAATGCGCAACCGTTTTAAAAAAGGGGACGTTTTGGAGGTGTTATCCCCCGACGGGAATTTTGGAAAGCGGTTTACGGTCGGCGAGGTTTATTCCTCAAACGGAGAGCTGACGGAGGACGCCAAGCTGGTGCAGGAAACGTATAAGATCGCCTGCCCGTACTCGTTAAAAGAAGGGGATTATTTGCGCCGAGCGCAACAAGTACAAAGGTAAGTTTTGCGAAAGAAACGGAAAAGAGAGGGCTTACATGAAGAAAATATTGCTGATCGCCACGGGCGGTACAATCGCCTCTAAGGCGGGGGAAAACGGGTTGACTCCTGCTTTGTCCCCCGAAGGGTTGCTTGGGTACGTGCCTGAAATATTTGAATTTTGCCAAGCGGATTGGGTGCAGATCTACAATATCGACAGCACCAACGTCACGCCGTTGCATTGGATGAAGCTGGCGGAAACGATCAAGGAAAATTACGACAAATACGACGGGTTTGTCGTTTGTCATGGCACGGACACGATGGCGTATTCGGCGGCGATGATCTCGTACATGGTACAGCATTCGCCAAAGCCGATCGTATTTACAGGCTCGCAACAGCCCATTGATAAAGAGGACACGGACGGGCGAATCAACCTTCGCGACAGCTTTTTATACGCTGCGCATCCCGATTCGGCAGACGTAGTGATCGTCTTTCAGGGGAACGTGATTGCTGGCACACGCGCAAAGAAGATTAGAACGAAGAGCTTTAATGCGTTTGACAGCGTAGATTTTCCCGTGCTAGCGCGCATCCGCGACGGTAAGATTATTTCCTATATCAAGACGGCGAAAGCCGCCTCGCCCGAATTTTATCTTACGCTGAACAGCAAGGTGGGCTTGCTGACGGTTACGCCCGGTATGGACGGGCAAACGCTGGACGATTATTTCCGTCGCTACGACGCGGTAGTGCTGTCTGGGTACGGTACGGGCGGGATTCCCGAAGGGGATTATTACGGCTTTTATGAAATTTTAGACCGCTGGCGCGGGCAGGGTAAAACGCTTGCCGTCACTACGCAGGTGGCAAACGAAGGCAGCGATATGAACGTGTATGAAGTGGGCAGAGGCTTGAAAAACCGTTTCGACCTTTTGGAAAGCTACGCGATGACGTACGAAAGCATTTTGACGAAGCTGACTTGGATCTTATCGCAAACGTCCGACGGGAAGGAGATAGAACGGCTGTTCTATACGAATATCAATTATGATCAAATGGGCTGATTTGCCCTCACAATAAAAAAAGGTAGGATAAAACAATGAGAAAAACACAACTGCAAAGATATGCGAAACTAATCGTAAAAACGGGCTTGAACGTCAAAAAGGGACAAACGGTGTTTATCGCCGCGGGGCTTGATCAACCCGATTTTGTGACTATGGTGGTAGAAGAATGCTACAAGGCGGGCGTGGCGGAGGTGTACGTAGAATGGAGTCATCAACCCGTTGATAAACTCAGCTCTAATTACCGTTCGTTAGAATCCCTTTCGGAAATGAAGCCTTGGGTGAAGGCGAAATGGCAATTTAAGGCGGACAACCTTTCCTGCCGACTGTTTATCGAATCGGAGGACCCCGACGGAATGAGCGGGGTGGATCAGGAAAAGATGAGCAAGGCGCGCCGCGCGTTGTATCCCACGTTAAAGCCCTTCCGTCAAGCGATTGAAAACAAGCATCAATGGTGTATCGCCGCCGTACCCGGGAAGGCGTGGGCGAAAAAGGTGTTCCCCGATTTGCCTGAAAAAAAGGCTGTGGAGGAGATGTGGAAGGTCATTTTATATACTTCGCGCGCGGACGGGAGAAATCCCATTCAGGCATGGAAGCAGCACAACGACGATCTTTCCGCTCGCTGTCAGTATCTCAACGGGCTGAATTTGCAATATTTGCAATATAAGAGCGCGAACGGCACCGATTTCACGGTGGAGCTGAACGAGGACGGCGTGTTCTGCGGCGGTAAGGAAAAGACGTTGAAAAATAGAGTTTTCAACCCGAATATCCCCAGCGAGGAAGTGTTTACTACCCCCAAGGCAGGGGCGGCGGAGGGGATTGTATATTCCTCAAAGCCTCTTTCGTATATGGGGCAGCTGATTGAAAACTTTTCCGTTCGGTTTGAGGGCGGCAAAGCGGTGGAGGTCAAGGCGGAAAAGGGCGAAGAGCTGTTAAAGCAAATGATCTCTATGGACGAGGGCGCGGCGAAGCTTGGCGAAGTAGCGTTGATCCCGTACGATTCGCCGATCAGCAATTCGGGCGTGCTGTTCTATAACACTCTGTTCGACGAAAACGCCAGCTGTCACCTTGCATTCGGGCATGGCTTTAACGAATGCTTGAAGGGCTATGAAAACTACACGGACGAGCAGTGCAAACAGCACGGCGTAAACGACAGTATGATTCACGTCGATTTTATGATCGGCACGAAGGATATGTCCATTGTCGGGGTGACGAGAACGGGCGAAAAAGTGCAGATCTTTAAGGACGGCAACTGGGCGTTTTAACAAAGTCGTTTCAATGCGGGCGGCTAGGTAGAAACGTTTTGATAGCGCAAGCGTTTAAAAGGGAAAAATTTGCGTTATAAATAACGTGAAAAATGCAAAAGAGGTTTCATTATGACAAAGATAGATATTTTTTCGGGCTTTTTGGGCGCGGGGAAAACGACGCTCATTAAAAAGCTGATCAAAGAGGCGTATGCAGGCGAAAAGGTAGTGCTGATTGAAAACGAATTTGGAGAAATCGGCATTGACGGCGGGTTTTTGCAGGACGCGGGGATCAACGTAACGGAGATGAATTCGGGCTGTATTTGCTGTTCGCTTGTGGGGGATTTCTCCAAGGCGTTGCGGCAGGTAGCCGCCGAGTATCACCCCGATCGAATCGTGATTGAGCCGTCGGGGGTTGGCAAGCTGTCCGACGTTATCAAAGCGGTGGCAAATGCGGAGCTTTCCGATTGTCAGCTGAACGCTTTTTGTACCGTCGTTGACGCGGCGAAGTGCAAAATGTATATGAAAAACTTTGGCGAGTTTTTTGACGATCAAGTGCAGAACGCGGGCTGTATCGTTCTTTCGCACACGGATAAAACTTCGCCTGAAAAATTGGCGGCGGCAGTACTTGCGTTAAAGGAAAAGAATGATCACGCAACGTTTGTGACCGCGCCTTGGGATAAGCTGGACGGGAAGGAAATTTTGTCTGCGATGGAGCGCACGAATACGCTGGACGCCGAGTTGGAACGCTTGGCAAAAGAGGTTTCGCGCGGACACGAGCATCATAAGCACGAGCATCATCACCACCACGACGAGTGCGACGATTCCGATTGCTGCTGTCACCACGAGCACGAGCATCATCACCACCACGACGAGTGCGACGATCCCGATTGCTGCTGTCATCACGGACACGAGCATCATCACCACCACGGTCATCACCACGCCGACGAGGTGTTTACCAGCTGGGGGCTGGAAACGACGCGCGCATTCAGCAAGGAAGAACTGCAAGCGGCGCTGGCGGAGCTTGGCGACGAGGAGAAATTCGGCGTCGTGCTTCGTGCGAAGGGAATTGTTGCGGGAGAAGGCGGCTGGCTGCATTTTGACTACGTTCCCGATGAGGTGGACGTGCGGGAAGGCAGCGCAGGGGTGACCGGGCGTTTGTGCGTAATCGGTTGCAAACTGAACGAGGACGCGTTAAAGGCGCTTTTTAAGGCGTAAAACACGCATAAAAACGGAGAAAAGATATGAAAGGACAAATCCCCAGCGAAACGCCCGTTTATCTGTTTTTGGGCTTTTTAGAGGCTGGAAAAACTAAATTTATCCAAGAAACGTTGGAGGACCCGAGGTTTGATTCGGGGGAAAAGACGCTTCTTCTGGTGACGGAGGAGGGCGTGGAAGAATACGAAACGTATAAATTTTCGGGCGCGGAAAACGTAGCGTTGGAAACCTTGGAGGACGCAAGCCAATTAAACGAGGACTATCTTACGCAATTACAGCGCAAGCACGGCGCGCAGAGGGTGGTTGTCGAATACAACGGTATGTGGCTGATCGAGGACTTTTTCGCGGCGATGCCCGAAGGCTGGATGATCAATCAGGTTATGACTTTTTTTGATTCGAACACCTTTTTGACGTACAACGCAAATATGCGTCAGCTTGTATTCGACAAGCTGAAAAATACACAGCTGGTCGTATTTAACCGTTTCGGCGGGGAGATGGACAAGCTGGAGTTCCACAAGATCGTGCGCGGCGTGACCCGCAACGCGGATATCGTATATGAACGGGTGGACGGCAAGGCGGAGTTTGACGAAATCGACGACCCGTTGCCCTTTGACGTCAATGCGCCCGTGATCGAGATAGAGGATAGGGATTACGCGTTTTTCTATCGCGATCTTTTGGAGGATTTGGAAAAATATATCGGCAAAACGGTCAAATTCAAGGGCTTGGTGGCGACGGACAAACGCTTGCCGCTTGGCAACGTAGTGGTAGGACGGCACGTAATGACCTGCTGCGAAGCGGATATCGAATACAGCGGGCTTGCCTGCGTTGTTCCCGTTACCGTGCAGTTGAATACTCGCGATTGGATTGAGGTGACGGCGGTGATCGAATTCAAAAAGCACTATGTTTACAAGGGGAAGGGGCCCGTGCTGACGGCGACGTCTGTGAAAAAGTGCGAGCCGCCCGAAGAACAGTTGGCGACTTTTTATTAATAAAAGTTACTTAACAAAAGTTAAATAAACGCCCGTCGTCCTTTTGGCGACGGGTATTTATAAAAAGGAGGAATATTTATGGCGATTACGACGGTTTTATTTGATCTGGACGGGACGTTGTTGCCTATGGATCTGGACGTGTTCATAAAAACGTATTTCGGTTCGCTTGCTAAAAAGCTTTCCGCGCACGGCTACGAGCCGAATAAATTGGTAGAAAGCGTTTGGAAGGGCACGGTCGCGATGATTAAAAACGACGGCAAAAAGACGAACGAAGAAGTGTTTTGGGAGGTGTTCACGCAAATCTACGGCGAACAAGCAAAGGGCGATTTACCCCATTTCGACGCCTTTTACCGCGATCATTTCGACGAAATTCAGTCGGTTTGCGGATACCGAAAAGAAGCCGCGGAAACGGTGGCACTGGTGAAGGAGTTAGGATTCCGCGTTGCCTTGGCAACCAATCCCATTTTCCCTGCGATCGCCACGCAAAAACGAATGATTTGGGCGGGGCTTTCCCCAGATGATTTCGCCTTTTATACCACTTATGAAAATTCTCGCTATTGCAAGCCGAATCTTCACTACTACGAAGAAGTGCTTGCCCGCTTGGGAGTGAGCGGAGAAGAATGTTTGATGGTCGGTAACGACGTCGGGGAGGATATGGTCGCGCGAAAATTGGGAATGCAGGTATTCTTGCTCACCGACTGTATCATCAACCGCAAGGAGGAGGATATTTCCGTCTATCCGCACGGCGGCTTTGCCGATTTGAAGGCGTATATAAAAGGGTTGGCGAATCAATAAAAGAAGAAAAAAGACCTTGGGGCGGGAATCCGCTGCGAGGTCTTTTGGTTTTGTATTCGTTTTAAAAATTTAAAAATTGAATTATTTAATGCTGGATTTGTATTCGCCGGGGGTCATGCCCGTATATCGCTTAAAGACGTAATTAAAATGGGACACGGAGTCAAAACAAAGGTCGTTTGCGATATCGGGGAAGGTTCTTTTGCGGCGAATGAGCTTTTTGGCTTCGTCGATTTTTAATTTTAAATACGTTCGATAGATGCTGCTGCCCGTTTTTTCCTTGAAAAAGGTGCAAAGGTAAGTTTTGCCGTAATGCAGCTTTTCGCAAATCTCCTCCAAGGTCAGCTTTTCGTACAGCTTTGAGGATAAAAAACAGACGATTTCGTCCTGTAAAGCGTCGGACGAGGACACTTTGGAGATAAAGAATTCCGGTTGCGATTTGCGCTTATCCGACATTCGCAAAAGATAGATCAGCAAAAGCTCTAACGAATTTTTTAACACCTGCTCGCCGCCGAGGTTGGGGGATTCTTGCAGTTCCAGTTTGTTTAAATCGGGGTCGAAATCGGGCAGGACGAAGGTTTCCTTTGCTTCCGTCATGATATTTTGCAAAAGATAACGATATTCGTCGGGGACGCGGAGTTTTTTATCGTTAAAAACGGACATTCCTTCCGAGCGGCAATCGAAGGACACGATGAAGATATTTGCTTCCTCGCCTTGGCATTCGATATGGTGGGGGCGGTTGGGCTTGATAAAAATCATCTCGCCTGCGCGCAAAAGGTGCTTTTCTTCCCCTAAAAACACGAAAAAGTCCCGCTTGTCCGCGTAGTTAATCTCCCAAAAGTTATGCGTTTCCTCAACGGAAACGTAATTTTTTTCGGGCTCCTGATAATGCACGGTGACAATCTTTTGGGTATTTAACAGATTGGAGATCTTGTGCTTATAAAATTGTTTTGCGATTGGTTTGCTGCTCATATTACCATTATACCATTCTTTTTTTTGTTTGTAAAATATTTTATAGAAAAATTTTGCGAAATATTTTGTAAAAAGCAAGAAATAATTTACATTGAAAAAATTTAAAATGGTAGTATAATGAAAACAAAAAAGGGGAAACAGCCCATTTTTAAGGAGATTTTTTAAGATGAAAATGCCGGTATTGGACAAAAACTTTTACCCGATGATCAAAGCGTTGAACGACTTTGAAAACGAAGTGCAAAAAAACGGCGAGTCCGTTAAGGTGACGTTAGTTGCCGAACGCAGCGGCGGCTATAATTACGTATATTCTTACCAAGCGTTAAAGGACGGGGTGAACGACGCGCTGAATTTCCGTGTGGCGGAACGCCTTGCAAAAACCATTCTTTGGGTGGTCGGCGGCTTTAAAATTTCCGTTGCCGGCAGCAAATGCATTTACGAATATTTGAAAAAAGCTTACACGGCGGAGGGCTTGCGTGCCTTCGACGTAGAATTTATGAGCGGCGTTTACGAAAGACCCTTCGAGGTGGAATGGCTGGAAGACAAAGACGTTCCTCAGCAGAAGAACGCGTCCATCCGCGTAGGCGGGTATTTGGACGGGTGCCGTATCGGGTTTGACGCGGGCGGCTCGGATAGAAAGGTGAGCGCGGTGATCGACGGCGAAGTCGTTTACAGCGAAGAAGTGGTATGGAATCCGAAAATTACGGAAGATCCCACCTATCACTACAACGAAATTTTAACCGCGATGCGGACGGCGGCGTCCAAGATGCCGCGCGTAGATACGATCGGCGTTTCGTCGGCGGGGGTTTACGTAGATAATAAAATTATGGTCGCTTCGCTGTTTTTGAGGGTGGACAAGCAAAAGCACGGCGATTACGTGAAAAATATGTACATCAACGTAGCGAAGCAGCTTTCGGAAGAATACGGAAAGGAAATCCCCTTAGAGGTTGCCAACGACGGCGACGTTACCGCTTTGGCGGGGGCGATCGACCTTGACGACAACGGCGTGTTGGGGATTGCGATGGGGACGAGCGAGGCAGTCGGTTATATCAATACCCAAGGCGGTATCAACGGTTGGCTGTCAGAGCTTGCGTTTGCGCCCGTCGATTTTAACGAAGGCGCGATGGTGGACGAATGGAGCGGCGACGTTGGCGTCGGCTGTAAATATTTCTCGCAAGACGCGGTGATTAAGCTGGCGGAAGCGGGCGGACACGTCTTTGCCGAAGGGCTTACCCCTGCGCAGAAGCTGAAAGAAGTGCAAAAGATGATGGACGAGGGCAGCGAATTGGCTGCGCAAATTTACGAAGATATCGGCGTATATTTGGCGCATACCATTCCGTTCTATGCGAAATTTTACGATATCAAGCACATGTTATTGCTTGGCCGCGTAATGGGCGGCAAGGGCGGAGATATTATTCTTGCCACCTGTAAGAAGGTTTTGGCGGAAGAATATCCTCAATTTGCGGGCTTGGATATCGGTTTACCCGACGAAAAGAGCAGACGCGTTGGACAGAGTATTGCAGCGGCGTCTCTCCCTGCCTCTAAATAAAACGACGTACCTAGGTCGCAAAAAAACGAAGAACCCCCTACGCAATACAGCGTTGCGCTGTGGCAACCTTCAGTCATTTACGCGTAGTAAACTCCCTCAGGTTATCCTCGCGCGCCTTGTCTTGCTTGGGTCTTGCTTCGTTTTTACGAGAGAACAACCAAGAGAATAACGAGCGTTAATTTTCGCTGAAAAAAAATCTGTAAAACAAGGAAAGACAACTATGAAATGTTTTAAAAACGTAACCGTTTACGTTGAAGGCGAAGGCTTAAAAAAGACTACCGTCTGCTTTGACGAAAAAATCCAAAAAATTTCCCGTTGCGCCGTTTCGGGCGCGGAAGAGATTTCGCTTCCCGCAGACGCAATCGTTCTGCCCGGGTTTATCGACCAGCACATTCACGGTGCGGGCGGGTCCGACGGTATGGACGGCACGGTAGAGGACGTTAAAAAGATTGCCGAAACGATCGCGGCGGAGGGCACGACGACCTTCCTTGTGACGACGATGACGCAAAGCAAGGAAAACATTTTAAAGGCTATGAAAGCCGTAAAAGCATACCGCGAAGAAAACGTGCAAACGGGTGCTCGCGTGGCGGGGATTCATTTGGAAGGCCCGTTTATCGCGGCGGCGCACAAGGGGGCGCAGCCGTTAGAATACGTTGCCGTTCCCGATTCCAAAACGTTTGACGAATACAACTCTGCTAGCGGCAACGCGATCAAGATCGTGACTCTTGCCCCCGAGGTAGAGGGCGCGACGTCGCTTATAGAACATCTTTCGGCGCAAGG
The DNA here is from genome assembly GCA_045611585.1 of Candidatus Scatosoma sp. Lineage (GTDB taxonomy): Bacteria > Bacillota > Clostridia > Christensenellales > Borkfalkiaceae > Scatosoma. The sequence continues at coordinate 9,966 of JAZKXM010000036.1, forward strand.
CGTAGTGCCGTCGATCGGGCATACGGGCGCAAAGTGCGCCGATATCCAAAAGGCGATTGCGGCGGGCGCGAAAGACGTTACGCACACCTACAACGCGCAAACGGCACTTCATCACCGCGAAATCGGTACGGTGGGCAGCGCGATGCTGTTTGACGAACTGAATTGCGAACTGATTGCCGATTGTATTCACGTATCCGTTCCCGCTATGCAGTTGTTGATCA
>JAZKXM010000037.1:0-18479 GCA_045611585.1 Candidatus Scatosoma sp.
GAAACTATGCTGGCAAAGAGTATTCTGTCAGGCGGCTGTCAGGCGGGCGATACCCTGCTTGTGGACGTCGAAGGGGATAACCTCACCGTCAAGAAAAGCTGACCTTTTTTATCAAAAATAATCCAAAAAACTCTCTTTCCGCACAAACGGAGAGAGAGTTTTTCTCTCCAACCCCACAAAAATCCATAAAAAACCCGAACAAATTTTCGTTTTCTATTTACAAACGCCAAAAAATATGCTATAATACTATGGAAAAGACTAAAAAGGAGGGGAAAGGAGTGAAACTTATCCACACGGGCGACGTCCACCTTGGCGCGGCGCTTAAAAATCTACCGACGGACAAAGCGCGCCTTCGCCGTGACGAAATAACGGACGCCTTTCGCCGCCTTGCGCAGTTTGCGGCAAAAAGCGGAGTTGCCGCCGTAATCATAGCGGGGGATTTTTTTGACACGGAAACCCCTTCGCAGTACTTGCAAAGGGAGGTGCTTTCGATCATTGCTGGCAGCCCGTCCGTTCGCTTTTTTTACGTAACGGGCAACCATGATCGGCATTTCCGCTGGGCGTTTCCTATCCCTGAAAACCTCTGCCTTTTCGATCAGGGCAAGGGCTTTTTCACCTACCGCCTTTCGGACGAAGTAACCATAACGGGCGCAGACGCGGCTTATATAAAGGAGCTGAACTACGCAGCCTTGCAGCTGCCCGCCCACACCTTCAATCTTGTGTCGATGCACGGCGCGTTGTCCTTTGGCGGAAACGATTGTTCTCCCGAAGACGACCCTGTTCGTATCCCGCTTTTAAAGAATAAAAATATCAACTATTTGGCGCTTGGCCATATCCATACCCCGCCCGAACGCGCCTCGCTCGACCACCGCGGAAAATACCGCTATTGCGGGTGCTTGGAGGGCAGAGGTTATGACGAAACGGGCGAAAAAGGTTTTTATTTGTTAGAAGTAAAGGGCAAAACGCTGGTCGCGGAAACCTTCGTGCCGTTTGCCCGTCGCACCGTCCATTCGTTGACGGTGGAGGTAGGGGGGCCGGACTGGCTTTCTATCGAAAAGGAATTAAGGCTCCGCACGGACAAGCTTCCCGAAAAGGATATGCTTTCCATGACGTTGACGGGCAGCCGCCCGCAGGACGGCGGTTGGTTTCCCGACCGCTTCGCCGCCCTTCTTTCCGCTAAATTTTTCGCCGCCCGTATTGTCGATGACAGTAAAATACTACGCGAAATCGACCCCTTCGACACGTCCCTGCGCGGCGAATTTTTCCGCTTGTTAGAGAGTGCAACCGCGCCCGAATCAATCAAGGACGAGGCGGCTCAAATCGCCCTCACCGCCCTTTCGGGGGAGGAGCTCCCGTTATGAAACTTATCGCTTGCGAAATTGAAAATTTCGGAAAATTCCACCGCCGCACTTTCCGGTTTACGGAGGGGCTTTCCGCGTTCTGCCAGCCCAACGGCTGGGGCAAAAGCACCCTTGCGGCGTTCATAAAGAGTATGTTTTACGGACTTTCGGACAACCGCGCCCGCGCGCTGACGGCGAACGACCGCAAAAAATACGCCCCGTGGCAGGGCGGCGCGTTCGGCGGGTGGCTGCAATTCGAATATCGCGAAAAAACTTACCGTTTAGAACGTTTTTTTGGCAAAACGCCCGCCTCCGACGTGGCAAAGCTTTACGACGCGCAGACGAAAATGCCCTCGGAGGATTTCGGTACAGACCTTTCCAAGCTTGGCGAAACGCTGTTCGGGGTTGACAAAGACAGCTTTGAACGAACGCTCTATTTCCCGCAGGAAGGGGCGGAGTGGGAGGGGCTGACGACGGACGTCAAAGGACGGCTGATGAACGCTTTTTCCGCTGCCGCGGACGAAACTGCCGAACGCGCTTTGGCGCGTTTAGACGAAGCGGAACGCGCCCTTGTCAAGCGTAGCCCGTATAAGGGAAAGCTAGATTTAATCACGGATAGCTTGTCCGCGCTGGAAGGGGAGAAGGCTCGCCTTTACGCGCTCCGTGAAGAGCTTTCCGTTCTCCGTCAGCAGCTTTCCGCAACCGAGCAGGAAACGCAACAAATCCAACAAGCTTTATCACAAACGGAAAACGCGCTTTCCCAAGCGGAAGGGGGGACGGACCCCGCGTTATACCGTTGGTACGTGCAGGAACGCGCCTCAACCGAGGCAGAATACGCCCGCCTTTCTCCTTTTTTCCGTGGACAAGACCCGTCGGCGGTGGATATTTCAGGGCTGGAAAAGGACTTGCTCCGCTACGAAATCGTAACCGCACGCCTCACCGAGTTGGATTCTCAGCAAACCCAGCCTACCACAGCTGCCCCCTCAAAACGTACGCAAAAAAGCAGTTTGCCTTTTTGGATTTTGACGGTATTTTTCTTGTTGCTTGGGACGGTCAGCCTTTTCGTTTTTAAACCGCTTTCCGCGTTCTTTTTCGTCGCGACGTTTTTATTTGCCTTTTTGGCACTGTTGCGGATGGCAAAATCCAAAAAATCCCTTCATCAAGCCCCTGCCCCCCTCATTTTTGCAAAAACGGACGGTGACGAAAGCGGATATACCGCCCTTTTGCAGGAAAAACAAGCACTGCTTTCCCGTATAGACGGCGCATTATCCGCCTTCGCGTTTCCGCAACCGATCGGCAGGAGAGAGGGGATAGAGCTGATTAAAACAAATCTTTCTGCCTATCGCGCGGCGGTAAACCGTTTGCGTTCCTTCCAAAACGGCCCGCTGCCGCAAAATGCGTCAGCGTTCACGCAATCCAATCCGCGCGATCCCGCTTCTTTAAAGCTGACCCGTGCGGAACTTCAAACCAAACTGAAAACGCTTGCCAACCAATCCAATCTCCTTTGCGCGCAAATTACCGCGGCAGAGGGGAACGAGGAAGAGCTGTCCTCATTCGTTGCGCGCGAAGCAAGTCTATTGCAAGAAAAAACGCGGTTAGAAAGCAAGCTGACCGCCATTCGGCTTGCCCGCCAATGCTTAAAGCAGGCGCAAGAAAACCTGTTAAGTAGGTATCTTCTGCCCGTAGTAGAGGGTTGCGGCAGATATCTAAACGAAGTTCAATCCACCCTCCGCATTCAGCTCGACGCCGAGGGCAAAACGTATGCCGAAGCGGACGGCGCTTACCGCGACGTGCAGGCGTTTAGTCGCGGCAATCGCACCTTATCAAGCCTTTGCGTGCGCCTTGCGCTGGTAGATGAGCTGTATAAGCGTGACGCGCCCTTCCTCTTGTTCGACGATCCTTTCGTAGATTTAGACGACCAAACCTTAACCGCCGTAAAATCCTTACTCAAAAGCTTGTCCTCCCGTCGCCAAATCGTTTATTTTACCTGCCGAAAGGAAATGTTGCCCTAGTTGCCCTAACCGCTTTCATTAAAATTTACCCCCCCCTCGCTTCTCCTTTTCAAAAATGAAAATTTGATGAAAAGGCGGGAAAGGGGGAGATTTTTTTGCCCAAACGCTTGACATTATGTAGCATACTACATATAATAATAAATAGTGTCACAATCGAAAGCACCGTAAACGGTGCGCTAAAAAATTGCAGGATAAAAACCGTCGAAGGAGGGGCAGAAATGGACGAACACGCGGGGATGTATTTCAAGCGCATCAGCGAAAAATTAGAAAAGCGCGCAAACTGTTCGCGCGGGAAACGTCCGTTCACCTTCACGCAAGGGAAGGTGCTTTGGTACTTACATAAGCACGAAAACGAGGCTGTGACGTTACGCGACGTCGAGCGGTTTTTAGATTGCTCGCACGCCACCGTTTCGGGGCTTATTTCCCGCCTCGAACAAAAAGGACTGGTGATTATCGAGCGCGACAAAACGGATCGCCGCGCCAAAAACGTGCGCTTAACGGAACAGGAATTAAACAACTTCCGCTCTATGAAGGCGCACCGAAAGGAAATGGAGGAGCTGCTTTTGGGCGGCTTTTCCGCGGAGGAGCGGGCAACCCTTCTATCTTATTTAAAGCGGATCAACGGCAATTTAGACGCCGCCGACCCGCCGACGGAAAAACAAACGTTAAAACAAACCTTATCACAAACGCCGAATAAAGGAGATTGAAAAAAGTTATGATAAAAACTCTGTTAAAAAGCGTTCGCCAATACAAAAAGCCTTCTTTAATTACCCCCATTTTTATGGCGGTGGAAGCCTTTTGCGAATGTCTAATTCCATTTTTTATGTCGCGTATGATCGACGAAAAAGCGTTGACAGGCGGCAATGCGCTTGCGCACATTTTGACGTACGCATTCATTTTGATTGCTCTTGCCGCGCTGTCGATGACCTGCGGCGGCTTGGCTGGCAAATTCGCGGCGAAGGCAAGCTGCGGCTTTGCAACCAACCTGCGCCACGACCTCTTTTATAAGGTGCAAAAATTCTCCTTTGCCAACGTGGACAAATTTTCAGGATCTTCCCTCGTTACACGTTTGACGACGGACGTCACTAACGTCCAACAGTCCTACCAAATGTGCCTGCGTATCGCCATTCGCGTCCCCTTGCAGTTCATCTTCGCAATTATTATGAGTTTTTCCATCAACGCCCGCCTCGCGTGGATCTTCGTCGTGATCGTACCCATTTTGGCGATTATCATCTTTTCGATCGTCCGCGTGGTTATGCCCTTCTTTAAACGAATCTTTAAAAAATACGACGCCCTCAACAACTCCGTGCAGGAAAACGTTGGCGGGATTCGCGTTGTAAAGGCGTTCGTCCGTGAGGACTACGAACGGGAAAAATTCCAAAAAGCAGCGGGGGAGGTACGCAACGACTTTACCAAAGCCGAAAAAATCCTCGCGCTCAACAACCCGATTATGACCTTCTTTATCAACTTTGCGGCGGTGCTTATTTCCTACCTCGGCGCAAAGCTCATCATCAATACGGGTTCGATTGTTGACGGCGCGGTCACGGGCGAATTTATCCCCACCGAGTTGTCCGCCGTCATCACGTACGGCATACAGATTCTCTCCGCGTGTATGATGTTCTCTATGGTATTCGTTATGATTACGATGTCTATCGAATCCATGCGCCGTATCAGCGAGGTGCTGAAAGAGGAGTCTGACGTCGTCAGCCCCGAAAACGGAGTCAAAGAGGTAAAGGACGGGGCTTTGCGTTTTGAAAACGTGTCCTTCAAATATTCGCAAAAGGCGAAAAATTACGCGCTTTGCGATATTGATTTGACCCTTCAATCGGGCGAAACGCTGGGTATTTTGGGGGGTACGGGATCTTCCAAAACCACGCTTATTCAGCTGATTCCCCGTCTGTACGACGTCACGGAAGGCGCGGTATATGTCGGCGGAGTCAACGTAAAGGATTACGATTTAGACGTCCTGCGCAAAGAGGTGGCGGTCGTCCTGCAAAAGAACGTACTCTTTTCGGGCAGTATTAAGGACAATCTCCGTTGGGGTGACGAAACCGCGTCCGACGAACAGCTGATTCGGGCTTGCCAAATCGCGCAAGCGGACGAATTTATCCGTTCCTTCCCCGACGGCTACGATACGTATATCGAACAGGGCGGGACAAACGTTTCGGGCGGTCAAAAGCAACGCCTTTGTATTGCGCGCGCCATTTTAAGAAAACCCAAAATTTTAATTTTCGACGATTCGACCAGCGCCGTAGATACCAAAACGGACGCGCTCATTCGTAAAGGGCTTTCGGAAGAAATCCCCGATACGACGAAGATCATTATCGCTCAACGCGTCGCTTCGGTGGAAAATGCAGACAAAATTATCGTCTTAGACGGCGGCAAAATAGTCGCCTGCGGCACGCACGCCAAACTGCTGCAAACCAGCCCGCTCTATCGCGAAACGTACGAGGCGCAGACAAAGGGCAGCCAAACGCAAGACGATGCAGAAGGAGGTGACCGCTAATGCCTACTCAAACGGAAAAACAGACGGGCGCGCCCGTAGCGACGTCCAAAACGTCGTTATCCCCAAAATCGCCAATGATGCCCAAAGGTCCTATGCGCGGCAGAGGAATGCCCGTTCCCAAGGGCGCAATCAAAAAAGGCACCTTCCCTCGGCTTTTAAAAATGCTTTTCAAACACTATAAATGGCGTTTGCTGTTCGTGCTGTTTTGCATTATCGTCAACGCGGCGGGCAACCTCGTTTCCTCCGTCTTTTTGCAAACGCTGATCGACGAAGTGATCCCCGTCGGGATCGCCCAAGGCTACGCCGCGATCGAAAGCAAATTGCTCACAATGATTTTCGGAATGGCGGGTATGTACGCCGTCATCGTCTTGTGCGCGTTCGCGCATCATAGGATTATGGCAACCGTCACGCAGGGTATGCTGTACCGCTTGCGTACGGAAATGTTTGCAAAAATGCAAACGCTACCCATCAAATACTTCGACACGCACGCCCACGGCGAAATTATGAGTACGTACACCAACGACACGGACGCATGCCGTCAGCTGATCGGTCAGTCTATCCCGACCCTTATCACCAGCTCGTTCACCCTTATTTTCTCGGTGGCGCTGATGCTTTGGTACAGTATTTGGCTGTCCCTGCTGGTCGCACTGGCAACCTTTGCGATGACGTTTATCATCAAAAAAATCGGTGGCAACAGCGCAAAATATATGGTCGCCAGACAAATCTCTCTTGCGAAAGCGGAAGGATTCGTCGAAGAGATGATGAAGGGTCAAAAAGTAGTCAAGGTATTCACCCACGAAGAAAAGTCAAAGCAAGATTTTGACGCGCTGAACGAACAGCTGAACAGCGACAGCGTGCGCGCCAACACGTACGGTAACATTTTAGGCCCGATCCTTGGCAACGTCGGCAATTTCAATTACGTCTTTTTGACGATTCTCGGCGGAATCTTGTTCACCTGCTCCGCGCCCAATATCGGCATATCCAGTATCTTTACGGGCGTTCAGGCGTTGGGGGTAGGTATTTTGGTTGCCTTTCTCGGTATGTCTAGAAACTTCACAATGACGATCAACCAAATGTCCCAGCAGGTTTCCATGGTTGCCATGGGTCTTGCGGGCGCAAGCCGAGTCTTTACTTTAATGGACGAATCCCCCGAAGCGGACGAAGGGTACGTCACCTTGGTCAATGCAAAATACGACGAAGAGGGCAACCTTACGGAAACGAATACCCGTACGGGCGTTTGGGCGTGGAAGCATTACCATAAAGATACGGGCGAAACCACATATACGCTGTTGCAGGGGGATATCGTAATGGACATGGTCGATTTCTGTTACGTTCCCGAAAAGCAAGTCCTCACCGACGTCACGCTGTACGCAAAGCCCGGTCAAAAGATCGCCTTCGTCGGCGCGACGGGCGCAGGCAAAACGACGATCACCAACCTCATCAACCGCTTTTACGATATCGCGGACGGCAAGATCCGCTACGACGGCATCAATATCAACAAAATCCGAAAAAGCGACCTTCGCCGTTCCCTTGGCATCGTGTTGCAGGACACCAATCTGTTCACGGGTACGGTTATGGATAATATCCGCTATGGTAGGCTTGACGCCACGGACGAAGAATGTATCGAGGCGGCAAAGCTCGCCAACGCAGACGATTTTATCCGCCGCCTGCCCGACGGCTACGATACCATGCTGACGAATAACGGAGCCAATCTTTCGCAGGGTCAGCGTCAGCTGCTTTCTATCGCGCGTGCGGAGGTGGCAAACGCCCCCGTTATGATCTTGGACGAGGCAACCTCGTCTATCGACACGCATACGGAAGCGCTTGTGCAGGACGGAATGGATAAGCTGATGCAGGGCAGAACGGTGTTCGTAATCGCCCACCGCCTTTCGACGGTCAGAAATTCCAACGCGATTATGGTGCTTGACCACGGAAAAATTATCGAACGCGGCACGCACGACCAGCTCATCGAACAAAAAGGCACCTATTACCAGCTCTATACGGGCGCGTTCGAGCTGGAATAATTTCAACTTTCGTAAACAAGAAAAGCACCCCGCATATTATTTTTAGAGAAATATAGAGTGCTATGCTTTTGTTATGGATTAAAAATCGCTTGAGATACGGACTTTTTGCAGACAACATTTTTGATAAATAATGCAAAAACTTATATTAAAATACTTGACAATCGAGGGTGAGTATATATTATAATGAACAGTAAGAGATGGATTTTTCCACCTCTACAAAAACAATATTATATTGCATAGGAGGAAAATATTATGGCAAAAATTTATGGCAAAGCACCCGAAAAAGCGGTATATAGCGGGCTTCAAGGCGATTTTAAGAAAAATACGGAAATCGTTGCGCCCAAAGGGCATTTCGGCATTGTGAAGCAAGAAGGAAATATTAGCACCTGCAAGGATTTTACGGGGAGCATTAAGCTCAATAAAAAAGAAGTACCCTATTTAAAAACGCCTTTCCTATTCGGCAAAGTAAAAGGTGTTCGCGTTTTTTTCTATCCCGAGCAGTATTTGGGGCGTTTCACCACGGCTGAGCGAACGTTTACCGCCGTTAATGGTAAAAAGGCGAATATTTCGTTAGAGATATTTTATGAAGTAAAAGCACAATCCAAACGCGTTTATGCCGCTATATTCAACAGCACGTACAATCGTAATTATTCCGATAAAGAAGGTACGCTTATAAGCGCTACAAGTTTTAACTACTTGATTGTAGATTACATTTTAGGAAAGGGTAAGTACGCCTATGATAAAGCGATACCCGTTTGCTACTGTCGTGGTGCCGCCTATACAAGTGAAATCGGCAAGCCGAAGCATATTATCGAGTTGGAAAAAAGCGGCGAAATGGCAGTAAAAGAATTTTTCAACAATATCGGTTACAATGTTGTAAGTGCTTCCGTACGGATTACCAACTTGCACTTTGAAAACTAAATTACCCTGCGATACATTCGCGGATAAAAAACGCACGCTACATTTCATTTTTGGTAAAATGTAGTGTGCGTTAATTTTTTATAGACTAAAAATCCCTAATAGAGGAAAGCCGTTCCGCATTCCTTTTTCTATACCCTTTATAACACCTTGGACAAAAACTCCTTCAACCGTTCGTCCTTGGGATTGTCAAAGAATTCGGCAGGGGGCGCCTCCTCCTTAATAACCCCGTCGTCCATAAAGATCACTCGCGAGGCAACCTCTCTTGCAAACGCCATTTCGTGGGTAACGATTACCATCGTCATACCCTCGTCCGCCACTTGCTTCATCAAAGCCAAAACCTCGCCGACCATTTCGGGGTCAAGCGCAGAGGTCGGCTCGTCAAACAGCATCACGTCAGGCTCCATTGCGAGGGCTCTGACAATCGCAATCCGTTGCTTTTGCCCGCCCGAAAGGGTAGAGGGGTACGCGTTCGCCTTATCCTCCAAGCCAATCCGCTTCAACAGCTCCATTGCCCGTTCTTCCGCTTCTTCTTTTGTTTTCAGCTTCAACTGCACGGGCGCAAGAGTCAAATTTTTCAGCACCGTCAAATTATTGAACAAATTAAAATGCTGAAACACCATTCCCATCTTTTGCCGCGCAAGATTGATGTTGATATAGCTTTGCTTGAACAGCTTTTTAATCTCTTGGGCGTATTCCTTGCCTTCCCGCTTTTTCAAAAGATCCTTCGCCTTAATTTCGGCAATAATTTTTTTATCGGCGGTTTCCTCGTCAAACGTCGGGTCAGCCTTTGCCGCCTCCATCATTTGGCGGTAGGTATTCGACAGCCGAATGACGTCAAAATGCAAATAGGGGTCGATAGGGGTCAACAGCTTGTCGTCCATCCAAACCTCCCCATAGGTAGGCGTTTCCAACAAATTCATACACCGCAGCAGAGTACTTTTCCCACTCCCCGACGGGCCGATCAAAACGACCTTTTCGCCCTTTTCGATCTTGCAGCTTACCCCTTTCAAAACGTGCAGATCGCCAAAATATTTGTAGATATTGTTAACGTTTATCACTTGCGCGCAACCTCCTTTCCAGCAGCTTTATCAAAAAGGTCAGGATGACGATCAATAGGATATAGATCACCGCCATCGCCAAATAGGGCATCATATATTCGTAGTTTTTGCTTCCTATATACTGAAACGCGGTAAACAGGTCGATCGCCCCGACGAAAGACACCACACTCGTTTCCTTGACAAGGGTAATCAGCTCGTTCCCAAGGGTGGGCAAAATGTTCTTGATCGCCTGCGGAAAGACAATGCGAAACATAGTCTGCGTATAGGTCAGCCCCACGCTTCTGCCCGCTTCCGTCTGTCCTTTATCAACGGACAAGATCCCGCTTCGCATAATCTCACAAACGTACGCCGCGCTATTCAAACCGAATACCACCTCGCAAACGCTGAGTCCCGACGCTTTCACGCCCATAAGCGGGAGTAGGAAATAATAGGCTACCAGCAGTTGTACGACGATAGGGGTCCCGCGGAATACGGCAACGTAAAAATCGCTAAATTTCGACAACACCTTAAACCGCTTTTTGTTTTGCGGTAACAATTTGGCGACGGCAAGCACCGTTCCCAAAACAAACCCGATTAAAAACCCGACGGCTGCAATCAGCAACGTATTGCCCAGCCCCTCTAAAATTCGGTTGTAAAAGGCGGGCTTGGAAACGCTTTTCCAAAACAGCTCAAACCGCTTTCCCAACGTGCTTAAATCCATAATTTCAATACCTCATAAACGCACGAAATTTCCCCGCTGTACAACGGGGAAATTTTCTCAAACGTGCTTCTTGTTTTTTTTGCTAAAATCAGTTAATCGCGTTCAACGCCTTCACGATCGCCGCCGCAGGAGCAGAATCTACAACAACGTACTTGATCGACCCGTTGATCAGCGCTTGCGCCGCCAACGCCGCAGTGTTATATCCCGAAGGGGTCACGTTCAAAGCGGTAAAGCCCCAGTCCGCGTCGCCGTTGACGTACAGCGCACCCGTCGTCCCGTTCTGATACCCGATGGTGATGTCTTTTCCAAACCCTTTCAGGATGGCTTCCACGTCCGCTTTCGTCTTGCACTTGTCAAACGTCGTATCGTCGCCCGCCACAATCAGCTTTTGGCTCGCCGCATAGTAGCTGTTCGTAAAGTTGATGATCTCCGCACGGTCCTCATCTACCGTCAGCCCCGCCGCAACCATACCAAACTCATACTTGTTCACTTCTTCGCAGATGGTTTCAAAGTTCAAGTGTTCGATAATGCACAGCTCTTTATCCAAATATTCGGCAAAGCCCGCCGCAATTTCCATATCCACGCCGTAATATTTCCCGTCGTCGCCTACGTATTCAAAGGGCTCGAAGGGGGTGTTCGTCAAAACGACCAGCTGATCCTTGCTCTCGTCATAGGTGCCAAGCGTATATCCCGTAGGATCGCCGCCTTCGCCAAACCACTTGTTGACGATGCCGTCAAACTTCCCGTTGCCTTTGATCTCCGCAAGGTATGCGTTCGCGCTCGCCAACAAATCGGTGTTGCTCTTGTTGATCGCAAAGGCATATTCTTCTTCGGACAGCTCAATGTCGATCACCTTCAACGCAGCGGTCTTTTCCTCCCCGCCGCACGCCGCCATGCTCGCTACGCCAAATACGCTTGCCGCCGCCAAAACCGTTGCCAAAACCTTCTTCATAATAAAAATCCTCCAAAAAATTACTTACAAAATTCAATTTCTTTTCCCGTCCGCTTTTCTTCGGCGGCTCAAAAAGAATGATTACATTTTAGTACTATCATTGAATAAAGTCAACTATTTTTGCATAAAAATTAAAAAATTTTCCAAAAAAATTTATTTTTTTATGTATAAATGTATAAAATTATTGAATATACTGCATAAATTAAAAATCGCCCGCAAAGGCAGAGGAAAAATCGTTGCCTTTTTTCTTTGGGTGTGGTACAATATATGGGAAAGAAAGACAGGACGAAAAGAGGACAAGCAGATGAACAACGAATTTTTTTCCTTTGAAGTAATCAAAACGGATGCGGACACGGGTGCGCGCGCGGGCATTTTGCACACGCCGCACGGGGATATTGAAACGCCCGTATATATGCCCGTCGGCACGCAAGCGACGGTGAAGGGGGTATTCCCGCGCGATTTAGAGGAGGTTGGCTCCCAAATTATCTTGTCCAACACCTACCATTTGTATATGCGCCCGGGTGACGAAATCGTCAAAAAGGCGGGCGGCTTGCATAAATTTATGAATTGGAACAAACCCATCTTGACGGATAGCGGCGGTTTTCAGGTCTTTTCGCTTGGCAACTTAAACAAAATCACGGATGAGGGAGTGCAGTTCTCCTCCAACGTGGACGGCAGCAAGCATTTCTTCACGCCCGAAAAGGCAATCGAGGTGGAACAAAACTTGGGCGCGGATATCATTATGGCGTTTGACGAATGTAGCGAATACGGCTATACCCACCAGCAGGCAAAGGCGGCGATGCTGCGCACGGCAAAATGGTTAGAACGCTGTTACCGCTTCCATAACAAGCCCGAACAAGCCCTTTTCCCTATCGTGCAAGGCAATATGTATAAGGACTTACGCCAAGAAAGCTTGGAAAGAACGCTCCCCTTTGTCAAACACGGTATCGCGATCGGCGGTCTTTCGGTGGGCGAGCCCAAACCTTTAATGTACGAGCTTCTTGACGATTTGCAACCCAAGCTCCCCACGGACGTCCCTCGTTACCTTATGGGGGTAGGCTCTCCCGATTGCCTGATCGAAGGCACAATGCGCGGGGTGGATATGTTCGATTGCGTTTTGGCAACTCGAATCGCAAGAAACGGCACGGCAATCACCTCTCGCGGCAGAGTGGTGGTGCGCAACGGAAAATTCAAGGAGGATTTTACGCCGCTTGACCCCGAGTGCGATTGCTATTGCTGTAAGCATTACACAAAGGCATATCTTCGCCACCTCGTCAACACGGGGGAGATGTACGGCGCGATGCTTTTAAGTTTGCATAATATTTCCTTCCTGCATCGGCTGATGAAGGGGATGCGCGAGGCAATTTTAGGGGGCTACGTACGCGAGTACGCGCGCGAATTCTATAAAAAATACGGCGGCGAGGGAAAGTGGTAATTTTTCCGCCCGCAATCGACAAAGCCCGCCTTGTTTAAAGATGAAAAATAAGTGATAACGGGAAAAATTTTCAATTTTTGCCAAGAAACACTTGCCAAACGAGGCAAAAAAGGGTAATATAGTATTGTAAAAATTTGCCGAGGGCATAAACGCCCGCTATTCGTGCAAGCAATAAGGAGAAAAATAATTATGTGGTTTAATTTCTTGTCCTCATCGACGGCATCTTCCAGCTCGTCCCCGACGGTAGGCGGGTGTGCAGATTCCGGTTCTTGGATCATGATCGGTATTCTGTTCGCTCTCATCGTGGTATGGGTATTGTTCAGCAGACGTTCGCAAAAGAAAAGACAGCAAGAGGTGCAAAACACCCTCGACGCGATTCGTCCGGGCAACAAAGTCAAGACGATCGGCGGCATTTGCGGTATCGTCGTAGAGGTCAACAACGAAGACAATACCTTCATTTTGGAAACGGGCTCGGAAACGACGGGCAAATGCTTTATGAAATTCGATAAGCAAGCGGTCTATCAAACGGACGCCGTTGCGCCTACGGCGCAGGCAAACGCAGCACCCGTAGATGAAACGGTAGATGCACCCGTAGATGAAACGGCTGAAGAAAGCGAGGAACAGCAGGACTAATTTCATAAAAACAGAATATTCAACAAACGCCTCCGCATACGATAAAGCGGAGGTGTTTTTCGTATGAAAGATTATGAAGCAGGCGGCTCGTTCGCCTTATCCGTCGTCAAAGGCACGTTAATTTCCTTGGCGGTGTCCCTACTTTGCGCGTTCGCGTTCGCGCTTCTTTTGCGTTTTTTCCCTATCCCCGATAAGGCGATTTTACCTGTCGATCAAACGTTGAAGGCGGTTGCCGTATTCGTAGGCGCGCTGTCCGCCGTCCGCGGCGAAAAAGGTCTTTTCAAGGGCGCGCTTATCGGTATTTTTTCGGTGCTACTTAGCTATCTTGCCTTTTCGGCGATCGGCGGCGACTTTTCCCTTTCGTGGCTGATCGTTTTAGAATTGCTGTTCGGCGCTCTTTCGGGTGGTTTAGCGGGAATTTTCGCCGTCAACGCCCGCCGTGCATAAGGGCGATAGAACGGTAAAAGAGATAAGGGAAACAAAATCCCCTAAAAAACCTTTGTAAACCGCTTGCAATTTCTTGAAAAGTGTATTATAATAGTATCAATAAAAAATAAGACAAAGGAGAAAAGCAATTATGATCAAAACGATTGCAAAACCTCAGGACAAAAAGGTAACGGGCTGCGGCGAATGCAGAAGCACCTGCCAATCGGCTTGCAAAACCAGCTGCACGGTAGGCAACCAGTCTTGCGAACGGATCACCCGCGAAGACAAGATCGAACGCAAATAATTTTTTTGCATTCCCCAAAAAACGGCGTATAGGCGCGTAAACTTTACGCGCCGTTTTTTGCCGTAAAAAACATTGAAGAAAAAACACACGAAAACGCTGGTAAAATGTTATGATACACGTATTTAATTATCGGGACCAAAACTATATCTACGACGTCGGCAGCGGCTCCTTGCACCAATGCGACAAAGCCACGGCGGACGTTTTAAAGGCAAAGGAATGTGGACAAGCCGTCGATATCACCTACGTCACGGACGAGCAAATGCAGGAAATCCTCTCCGACGTTCAAGCCCTCAAAGCGGACGGCTTGCTCTTTAAAGAAGAGGTAAAAAGCTATCCGATGAAAAGCAAGGATATCAAGGCGCTCTGCATTCATATCTGTCACGATTGCAACTTCCGCTGCCGCTATTGCTTTGCGGACGAAGGCGCATACCATCAGCACCGCGAATCTATGAGCTTGGAAACGGCGAAGGCGGCGGTTGACTTTTTGTTGAAAAACAGCGGCAATCGAAAGGTGTTGGAAATGGACTTTTTCGGCGGCGAGCCGCTCATGAACTTCGACGTCTTAAAAAAGACGGTGCAATACGCGAAGGAAGAGGGGGCAAAGCTGGGCAAAAAATTCCTTTTCACGACGACGACCAACGCCCTTTTGTTAAACGACGAGGTCATTCGGTTTTTCAATGAAGAAATGGAAAACGTAGTCCTTTCCTTGGACGGCAGAAAAGAAGTCCACGACGCAATCCGAAAGACGGTCAACGGCAAAGGCACGTTCGATTTAATCATTGACAAAATCAAAAACTTCATTTCCTTGCGTGGCGACAAAAGCTATTACGTCCGCGGTACGTTCACGGCAAAAAATCTCGATTTTTCCAAGGACGTCCTGTTTATTGCGGACCAAGGCGTCGATTCTATCTCTATGGAACCCGTCGTCACCGACATTCCCGACCTTGCTATCGGAAAAGAACATATCCCCGCGATTGAAAAAGAATACGAAACGCTTTGCGAGGAATATTTAAAACGCCACGCAAACGGCGAGGGCTTCAACTTCTTCCATTTCAACGTCGATTTAGAGGGTGGGCCCTGCCTTTCCAAAAAGGTTTCCGCTTGCGGCGCGGGCAACGAATATTTTTCAGTAACGCCGAACGGCGATTTGTACCCCTGCCACCAGTTTGCGGGCGACAAAGACTTCCGTATGGGCAGCGTATTCGAGGGGATTACCCGCGCCGATTTGCGCGAAAAATTTAAAAACTCCTGCCTGTTCACCCGCAAAAAATGTGAAGATTGCTTTGCAAAATATATCTGTTCGGGCGGTTGCAGCGCCAACAATTACCATTTCAACGGGGACATAGACGACCCGTACGAAACCACCTGCGCAATGATGAAAAAACGTATCGAGTGCGGTATGCACGCACTCGCGGTAAAAAAATTTGACAAAGGTGAATAAGGAAAAGGGAACGCAGTCCCTCAATTCCAAAAAAAATCGAGTATTTTTTACAAAAAAGACAAAAAAATCTCTCACGCCCGCCGTTATGACTTGACGGACGGGCAAAAAATAAGGTATAATTAATAGGTATCAATCTCGGATACCAAAAGAAAAAACAGTCAAAAAATTCAGGAGGCTAAACAATGGGCAAGAAAAAATCGGTGGTATTGATGATTTTGCTTACCATCGTAATCGCCGTATTGTGTGCAATAACGATTTTCCCCACCTTCTCCCTTCCGGGGACGGTGAAAATCTGGAACCCTGCCGTTATGCAGTACGATTTCGGTGCAGAATTTAACGGCGGTTACTACGCGTATTACTATCCGCAAGGCGTAATTACCGAAACGGAATACAACGCGACGCTGCAAAGCAAGACGGGCGACGACCTTGACGAATATAAGGCGTCCTACAAGCAGCACGGCGGCTTGTACGTCAGCACGGACGAGGACGACGGCATTTGCGACGCAAATGGCGAGCTTTCGGCAGACTACAAGGCAAGCTTTGCAAAAGTAGTGGAAGCGATTACCGACCGTTACGCGCAAAAGGGCTATTCCGATTATAACGTATCGGTGGTAGATGATTACGCAATCTTGATCGAGCTTCCCGCCAGCGAAATTTATGCGGGTACGGTGCTTTCCACCTTCGTCAACACGGGGGACATCACCTTCCAGATCGGCGGTTCGGTTATTGAAGGCTTGGACGGCAAGGACGTCAAGATCAGCGATTATATCGACGATTTCTCCGTCACGACGCAGTACGGCGTTTCCTATTTGGAAATCGACTTAACGGCAAAGGGCGAAGAACTGATCGACGGCGTGAAGGATACCCTCAGCACGGTAGATGCGGCGTCTGGCTCTTCCGATTCGGCAACGGGCATGACGCTTATGGTCGGCGAAAGCCAAATCGGTTACGCAATTTATAAAGACTATATCGACGGGGATACTATTCTCATTCCCGAGGCAGAGGATACGGACAAAGTAGCGGTAGAAACGTACGCAATCCTGCTCAACTCCGTTTTGGAAAACGGCGCGTTCGAAATTTCCTTCAAGGCGTTCGATGCCAACACGGTTCGCAGCTATCCCTCCGTTTACGGTGAAAACGCAAGACTTCTTCTCTTCATCGCGGTCGGCGTAACCCTGCTTGCGCTTATCGTTCTGCCCATCGTTCGTCGCGGCAGATACGGCGTTGCAAACGCCTACGTGATCCTGTCCTACCTCATCGTAACGGGTCTTTGCTTTGCATTCATTTCGGGCGGAGTGTTCGAAATCACGCTTGGCAGCGTCCTTACCTTCTTGGCAGGGCTGATTGCGGTCAGCGTCTTTAACGAACGCTTCTATCAAGCGATCAAGGCAGAGTTCAACCTCGGTAAAACGGTCGAATCGGCAATGAAGACGGGCTACAAAAAATGTCTGTTCGGCACCATCGACGTATATGCGTTGTTGACGCTGGGCGCGTTGGCGTTCCTGATCGGCGCGGCAGGCCTGCACACGATGGCGTTGCAAGCGCTCATCTGCTTCATCACGGGTGCTTTCTGCTCCTTGCTTTGGACGTTCGCAATCAACTTTGTGTTCCTGTCCGCAAGCAAAAACAAATATAAATATTTCCGTTTCGTAAGGGAGGATGACGACGATGAATAAGACTACGAAATTGCAAAAGCTCATCGGCAAACCCCTGATTTTGGCGATCGTCACCGCCGTTATTATCTTGGCGGGCGTGATCGTAGCCGCATTTGCAGGCTTCAACCTCTCCTCCACGTTGGAAAGCTCCAACCAGCTTACCGTTACGATGGACAGCTACACCTTTTCTTCCAAGCTGGAAGATATCCAAGCTACCTGCGAAAAGCAGTTTGAAAGCAGCGGAGTTGATTACAATTACAGCAAGCAATCGGAAATGAACGGTTACGAGGCAGAACTCGTTTACGTATTCGCCGCAGACGTTGACCTGACGGCGGTCAAAACGGCTCTTTCCACCGCTTTGACGGGCGTAGAAAGCGTCACGGTCACGAAGGTTGACGCAACGGGCGGTATTCCCACCTCTTACGTGGTGCGCGCGGTTGTTGCAGGCGCAGTATTCTGCGTGCTGGCATTCGCGTATATCGCAATTCGTCACAAGCTGTCGGCGGCACTCGCGGTCGTTTTGTCTATGGTGGCGGGCGCAGGTCTTACCTTCGCGGTATGCGCTCTTACCCGTATCCCCGTTACCTATTCGGTTACGTATTCGGTATTCTTCGCAATGATCGTTACGACGGTGGCTACGATGTTCCATTTCTTCAAAATCTTTGCAAAATCCAAAACGGAAGACGGCAAAGCTATGACGGCGGAACAGCTCACCAACAGCTCTCTTGCGGTAAAGGAAATCCTGATCTTCGCGGTAACGACGGCGGTCGCGCTTGTCTTGCTCGGCGCAATCGCACAGGCAAACGTAAGATGGTTCGCAATCACCGCGCTCGTCGCGCTCGTTTGCGGCATTGTTTCCTCGTTGGTGATTGCCCCTGCGGCGTATATCGTGTTCAAAACCAAATCGGATAAGAAAGCGGCAGAACGCGCAAGATACGATTATAAGAAAACCAAGAAAGACTCCGTAGAGCCCGCGAAAAACTAAGCCGCGCCTACGCCAACCTTTCTAAAAAGTCAAAAAATCAACAACATTAACAACATCGGGCGGGAGGGGGTTATCGTACCCACCCGC
>JAZKXM010000038.1:0-5894 GCA_045611585.1 Candidatus Scatosoma sp.
GTTGTTGGGAATGAGCGGACAGAGCGCGGGGCGGGAAACCCCTTTTAATCTGCCCAAAATAAGTACGCCTGCGGTAAGGACTGCGCCCGTCGAACCCGACGACACCAGCCCGTCCGCTTTGCCCTCTTTTAAGAGCCGAAACGCAACGACCGTAGAGGAGTCTTTTTTCGTTTTGACTGCCTTGGTCGGGACTTCGTTCATGTCGATTACTTCCGTTGTGTGGACGATTTCGACGCGCGACCCGTCGTGCGGAGTTTTGGCGAGCTCTGCCTTGATTTGCGTTTCGTCGCCACATAAGATGACGGACAGATCTTTGTCCTTTTCAAGGGCAATCAGCGCGCCTTTGACCTGCTGTTCGGGCGCGTAATCGCCTCCCATTGCGTCTATTACGATTTTTATCATAGTGCTTTTTCCTTGTTTGCGGGTGCGACCCGCGACGATTTTTTTCTATCAAAATTATCGTTTATTGTGACCGCAAAGCGGTCAGGGGGCGCAACCTATCGGTTGCTTAAATAAGTCCGTTTATTTTGTGGGCGCTGCCCACACCCGCAAGGAACTAAGTTCCTTGACCTCCCGTTTAACAGCAGGGCTGTTATCCTGTAAAAACGAAGCAAGACGCAAGCAAGACAAGGCGTCTGCGGATTGCCCGCAGGGAGTTTACTGTGCGTAAATGACCAAGGGCAAACGCAAAGACAACGACGTATTGCGTAGCGGTTTCTTCGTTTTTTAGTCGTTTTAATATTCGAGGTTGGACACGGTGCGCGGGAACGGCACTACGTCACGGATATTCGAAATGCCTGTCAGGTACATCACCATTCGTTCAAAGCCCAGACCGAAGCCGCTGTGCGTCGTGCCGCCGTACTTGCGAAGGTTTAAATACCAAGAATAGTCCGCAGGGTTCATGCCCAGCTCTTCAATGCGCGCGACAAGCTTCTCGTAATCGTCCTCTCTTTGTGAGCCGCCGATCAGCTCGCCAATGCCCGGAACGAGAAGATCCGCCGCCGCAACCGTTTTGCCGTCTGCATTCTGTTTCATATAAAACGCCTTGATTTCCTTCGGGTAGTCGGTGAGGAATACGGGTTTTTGGAATACCGTTTCCGTAAGGAAACGCTCGTGCTCGCTTTGCAGGTCCTTGCCCCAGAAAATGTTTTTGTCGTCGAATTTGTCCGCGTTTTTCTTTAAGATTTCGATCGCGTCCGTGTAGGTGAGGCGAACAAACGCGTTTTCAGATACGTTTTTAAGACGTTCAAGCAAGCCCTTATCCACAAATTGGTTGAGGAAATTTAATTCGTCCGCGCACGTTTCCGAAACGTAGTTGATGATGAATTTTACCATGTCCTCCGCTACGTCCATATCCCCTTGCAAATCGCAAAACGCCATTTCCGGTTCGATCATCCAAAATTCTGCCGCGTGACGGGAAGTGTTGGAGTTTTCGGCGCGGAAAGTAGGACCGAAGGTATAGACGTTGCCAAACGCCATTGCGTACGTTTCCGCGTTCAGCTGCCCTGAAACGGTGAGCGAGGCTTTTTTGCCGAAAAAGTCCTCTTTATAATTGACTTCGCCCTTCGTTTCGCCTTTTGCGATCTCGTTTAAATCTAACGTGGTTACTTGGAACATTGCGCCTGCGCCCTCGCAATCGCTGCCCGTGATGATGGGGGTGTGCACGTACACGAAGCCACGGTCGTTGAAGAATTTGTGAATTGCGTACGCCGCTTGGCTGCGGATACGGAACGCCGCCCCAAACAAGTTGGTGCGGGGACGAAGATAGGCGATTTCACGTAAAAATTCGACCGAATGGCGTTTCTTTTGCAAGGGATAATCGGGCGTGGAATGACCTTCCACGACGATTGCCGTTGCCTTGATTTCGTAAGGCTGCTTGTTTTCGGGCGTTAAAATGACTTTGCCCGTGACAATCAACGAACAGCCTACGTTTTCGTGCGCAATTTCGTCGTAATTTTCAAGGGTTTCACGCTCGAACACGATCTGCGTGTTTTTGAAACAACTGCCGTCGTTCAGTTCGATAAAGCCAAAGGCTTTGGAATCGCGAATGCTTTTCGCCCAGCCTGCAACGGTGACCGTTTTGTCGCCGTAAGTAGTGAGGTTTTCCGCAAGGGTTCTTAAAGTGAGTCTTTCCATATTTTTGCCTCTTTTGGAGTGCGCTGCGCCGTTCTTTTTCGGGCGCGTAGCGTATCCATGATTTTATACGGATTTATTATACCATTTTTTTTGAAAAAAGACAAATGTTTCAAGGCATTTTCTTTGTCGTATCCGCGTTTTTTTTGACGACTATCCCCCTTTGGGGGGCGTACGCGTCCGCGCGAAGCAATTTTCGGCTGATTAGAACTCCTTTTTGATACCCCTCTAAATACGCCTCGCTTTTTAAGCCCTTTCTCCCTTCGCGGGGGAATACCCCTTCTTTTTCTTCCTTTTCCAGCGGCGCGGGCGGGGGGATTTCCCCCGTCACCACCGAAACGATTTTATACTGCGCCCCCTTTTTGTTGCCGTAAAAACGGACAGTTACGCTGTCCCCCTCCGCGGTTGCTTTGATACGAACGGGGAAGGAATACGGGTTGGTAAACACCAAATCCGCACCCGACGAAACCATCGCGTCCCTCGACGGGGGTACGTAGGAAACGGGCAGGGAATGAGGGTGAAATTCCGTCACCGTCATCCCCGCTAGCAGGGCGGCGTTGTAAAGGGTGGTGCTGACCTGACAGACTCCGCCGCCCACGCCTTGGATAAACTCCCCTTTGAAGATGATTTTGGCATCCCGAAAGCCCGCCTCTTTCGTCCGCTGTCCCACCCGTTTGTTAAAGGAAAATTCGCCGTACGGTTGCAGAGTGACCCCGTTGATAAATTGGGCGGCAAGGGAAATGTTCGCACACCTGCCCCCGTCGTTTTGCGAATACCACGTCGAAAAAGAGGACATTTGCGCCGAAAAGGTGAAGTCACTTTGAGGCGAAGTTTGCAAGGCGTTTGCCGTTAAAAACCGAACGGGGAATAGGAGAAAGGCGTAAAGAAAAAACACTCCCGAAAAAAGGAGTGCAGATAAGCTTTTTAGAATTTTGTTTTGCATACTCCCCCTCCCGTTTTGCCGACTATGTACAAAGAGAGAAAAGAGAAGGAGTCAAAGTCCCAAGCGGCGCAAAAGCGCGGGAGAGGGCGTGAAGGCGGGAGAGCCGATTTTGTGCGTTTCGTCCTCGATATGGGTATCCGAGCCGCCCGTTGTGAGCAAGCCGTATTTTTGCGCGAGGGCGTTGAAATCTGCCGTCTGCCTTTCAGTATGCGTCGTATAAACGCTTTCTATACCGTCCAAGCCCAAATGGGACAGCTTCGCAATCGCTTTTTCAAGCGAAGCGAGGGGCATTGTGATCCTACCGACGTGCGCGAGGACGGCAAGCCCGCCTGACGCGTGAATCACCTCGATCGCCTCCTGCGGGCTGGGACGTCCGATAGACGAATTTGCCACTTTGCCCCGCGCCAAATATTGAAGGTAAGTTTCCCCTTCCGATAAGTTCAGCTTTTTTGCCGCCGCGCGGGCAACGTGCATGGTGTGGATAGGCGCGGTGAGATCCGCTCGATAAGAATTGACCTCCTCCATTGTGATAAACACCCCCACCGAACGGAATTTTTCAATGCTGTCCAGCGCGCGGGCTTGGGCGGCGGCGATTCGCTTTTCCATAAACTGCAAATACGCCTCCCCTTTGTCACAGCCGTAGCCAAGCACGTGCATTTTGACTCCGTCCGCGTAAGCGGAGATTTCCCAGCCCGAAAGATAGGCAAGGGAATATTTTTCCGCCGCCGCGCGTTTTTCAGCCTCGCCGTTTAAGGTGTCGTGGTCGGTGATCGAAAGCAGGGAAAGCCCCCTGCTTTTCGCGATTGCGCAAATTTCGTCGGGGGTATATGCTCCGTCCGAAAACACGCTGTGCAAATGCAGGTCTGCCCTGATAATTTCTTTGCTAAAAAGAGAGGGGGTCATTTTCCCTCCTTTTCGGGTTTTATCTTCCCCTTTTCAATGCGAATTTTGTTTGCCGTTTTGCCGTACAGAACACGCTCGGTATGCGTGCAGGTGAGAATGGTTTGCACGTCCGAAATGCGGTGAACCAGCTTTTTGCGGCGGGGAAGGTCAAGCTCGCTCATTACGTCGTCCAAGATGAGGACGGGGTATTCGCCTGAAATTTCCTTGAAAATTTCCACCTCGGCAAGCTTTACGGAGAGGGCGGCGGTGCGCGTTTGGCCTTGGGACGCGTACGCCTTAGCGTCTATCCCGTTGATGAAGAAATTGACGTCATCGCGGTGAGGCCCAACCGTAGTAAAGCCCAAGCGGACGTCCTTTTCGTAATTGTTTTCAAAGCGGCGAAGAAGGGTTTTGTAGATATCCTCTTCCTCTCCCTCGTATTTTTTATCGGGGGCGAGCGTGAGCGTTTCCGCTCCGTCCGTCAAGTATGCGTGCATCTCCTGCGCGTAAGGGGTTAAGCGGGTTAAAAATTCCGCCCGTTTTTTGACGATTGTCGCCGCGTAGCGGGCAAGCTGTTCGTCCCACACGGGCAGGGTGTCCAGCACCAAGGAAACATCGTTGTTTTTTAATAGCGCGTTGCGCTGATCTAAAATTTTGTTATACCGCAAAAGGGCGGTGTAATACCCCGCCGACGTTTGGGAGATGGAAATGTTCATAAACCGACGGCGTTCGTCGGGGCCGTCTTGGATCAGGCGCAGCTCTCCCGGGGAGAAGAATACGCTGTTGATATGACCCATTAGATCGGCGTTTTTGCCGATTTTGCTGCCGTTGATACGGAGTTCGCGTTTGTTTTCGAAAATATTTGCCTCGATGGTTACCCTGCCGTAACGGTTTTCCGCTTCGGCGGTGATTGTGGCGGATTCCGCCCCGATTTTTATCAGCTGTTTGTCGTGGCGGATGCGCAAGGACGCGCCCGTGCAGAGGTAGAAAACCGCCTCTGCGCAGTTGGTTTTTCCCTGCGCGTTTTTACCGAAAAGGATATTGAGTCCGTCCGAAAAGACGAAATTTTCCTCCTCGTAATTTCTGAAATTTTTTAAGGATAATTTTTTTATTTGCATAATTTGAAAAAAGTCCGCCAAAAATACTTTCTTTTAATTGAAATTTGTATTATAATTATAGCAAATAATTACGAAAAAGACAAAGCTTTATCGGTTGTTTTCGGCAAAATAATTTCAGGCAGGAAAAAAATGACGGAAAAAACTCAACTTCAATTTATTTGGAAGCAAGTGAAGGAAAAGGCGCAGGAGTTGATCTCCCCCGTGTCCTTTGACGCATACATCGGCGATTTAGAACCCGTCGATATCGTCGGGCGCAAGTTGCTGTTAAAAGCCCCCAACGATTTTGCGGCGAATGCCATTATGGGAAACAAAATCGGGGAAAAATTGCGCTTTGCGGTGGAAAAATGCGAGCTGGGGATCGTAAACGATTTTCGAATTGTCGTCGATGGCAGCGACGTATATACTATTGAAACGGAAGAAATGGGCGAGGAGCTTTTTCAATCCTCGCCGATCAACAAGGGGTTTACCTTTGATTCGTTTGTCACGGGTTCGGGAAGTAAGTTTGTCTATGCGGCGGCAAAAGCGGTTGCAGAAGCGCCCGGCGAGACCTTTAACCCCCTCTTTATCTACGGGGAATCGGGCCTTGGAAAAACGCACCTGATGCACGCGATCGCCAACCATATCTCTTTACATTATCCGCAAAAAAGAGTGCTTTATACCACTTGCGAAAATTTCTTGAATGAATTTATTGATTCGATCGCGCAAAAAAGCAGCGCGAAGTTTCGCTTGCGCTATCGCAACGTGGACGTTTTGATGATCGACGACGTGCAGTTTTTGAAGGACAAGCGGCAGGTGCAAGAGGAATTTTTCCACACCTT
>JAZKXM010000039.1:0-6810 GCA_045611585.1 Candidatus Scatosoma sp.
GACAACGTCGGTCTCCACCCCCCCCGTCAAGCGGCTACAAATTTCCTGCCCGTCCCCCTTTTTCGCCGTTTCGTGTACGGTAAAATCCAATCCGTTTTGCGTAAATACATTTTTGACGATCTCTAAATTTTTAACAGAAAGCTTCTTTTTTCCCGCAATCGGGTTGGTGATGATATGAAACATTCCCTTTTTTCCTTTGTATATTTTATGCCGCGCTCCCCTATCCTATCGCGCCAAGTCCTTTTTCCGCACTTTTTTTCCATCTTCTATTATATAACACTTTTCGAAGAAATGCAATTTAATTGCATTTTATTTTTAAATTTGTTATACTGTATTTAGTCAATTTTTTTAAGGTTTTTTAAAAATGAAAGAAATTTTACCCGAAAATTTAAAAATCCTAGCCCAAACCTGCCCCGCCCCCCTCTACGTCGTCGGGGGCAGCGTGCGCGACCGACTTGCCGGCTATCAAGGCAAGCATGCCGACTGGGATATCTGCGCCCCCATTCCCGCAGAGCGGTTTTCTCAAATCGCCGCCCAAGCGGGCTTCAAAATCCACTCCGTGTATGCGCATACGGGTACGGTTAAGCTGTCCGACCCAACGGGTACGGAGTACGAATTTGCCTCCTTCCGTTCCGATCGGTACGTCCGCGGCGAGCACACCCCCAGCGAAACCTTTTTCACCACCGACATTTTGTTGGACGCAAAACGGCGGGATTTCACGGCAAACGCCGTCTATTACGACGTCGCGGCAGAAACCTTCGTCGATCCTTTGCAGGGAATCCCTGCCATAGTTCAAAAACGCCTAACCACCGTTGACCGCGCGGAAAAAGTATTCGGCGAAGACGGACTGCGTTTGATGCGCCTTGCTAGGCAGGCGGCGCAGCTGGGCTTCACCCCCGACGAAGAATGTTTAAAAGGCGCAACCAAGCACGCCGCGCTTATCCAGGACGTATCCCCCGAACGAATTTACACCGAACTGACCGCAATCCTTACCGCCGACAAGCGCTACGGCAACGCAACGGGTCATTACGACGGACTGTGCCTGCTAGAACAAACGGGGGTGCTTTCCTATATCTTGCCCGAACTGACTGCAGGAAAAGGAATGTTGCAACGGGCAGACTTTCACAAATACGATATTCTCCAACACTCCCTTCGGGCGGTGCTGTACGCCGACGAGGAGGTACGCCTTGCCGCGCTGCTTCACGACGTAGGCAAGCCCTACTGTCAGCTTCGCGACGGAAACGTATTCGCCCACCCCGTCGAGGGGGCGACGATCGCCGAAAATATCCTCACCCGTTTAAAAGCGCCCAAAAAGACCAAGCAACTCGTCAAAGACCTCGTCCAATGGCACATGTACGATTTCGATTGCAGAGCAAAACCCAACAAGCTCCGCCGCTTTTTCGTGCAAAATTCCACCCTGCTTGCCCCCTTGATGAAATTAAAGCAAGCGGATTTTTCGGGGTGTATGGACGACCCTTCCCCCGCCCCCACCAATCAAAAATGGCAGGCATTATATACCCAAATGCAACAAGAGGGGGTTGCGTTCAGCTTGAAAGAGCTGCCCATCAACGGCAACGACGTCCTGTCCGCAGGCATCCCCCCGCAGTGCATTTCCGAAGTGCTAAACGCCGCCCTTCTGCACGTCGCCGTGCAACCGCAGGACAATAAAAGAGAGCGCCTTCTCCCCCTCCTTTCAGGGCTGTACAACACCGTCCGCGCTAAAAAACGAGCGGGACAGGTATGAAACGAACGTATTTTTTATAAAATATATAACCCAAAGTTAAACAAAAAACCGACGGAACTGATACGCACTCCGTCGGTTTTTCATTTTGTTTTTACGCACTTATTGTTGCGCCCAGCCAAGGCTTCTTTGCACCGCGCGATGCCATTCGCCAAGCTTCTTTTCGCGCTCCGTCTCCGTCATAGACGGCTTATAAACGCATTCCGTAGCGCGCAACGCCTTCAACGCTTCCACGTCCTTCCAAACCCCGACGGTCAACCCCGCCAACGCCGCCGCACCCAACGCCGTCGTTTCGTGCAAGGCGGGCTTTACCACCTCTACGCCGAGTACGTCCGCCTGAAACTGCATCAAAAACCCGTCCCGTGACGCACCGCCGTCCACCTTCAAAATCCGCAGCGGAGTTTGCGTATCCTTTTGCATCGCCAACACAAGATCGGCAGATTGATAGGCAATCGCCTCTTGTGCCGCGCGCACGATATGTTCCCGCTTCGTTCCACGGGTCAGCCCCACGATCGTCCCGCGCGCGTACATATCCCAATAGGGCGCGCCCAAGCCCGTAAAGGCAGGCACGATATACACGCCGCCCGTGTCCTTCACCTTCCGCGCGTAATATTCCGCATCGCGCGAATCAGTAAAAAAGCGCATTTCGTCCCGCAGCCATTGTATCACCGCGCCGCCGATAAACACACTGCCCTCTAAGGCATATTGCGGCTGTTCGCCGCACAGAGTGGCGGCAAGCGTCGTCAACAACCCGTTTTGGCTACGCGGGCGTTCTCGCCCCGCGTTCATCAGCAAAAAGCAACCCGTACCGTAGGTGTTTTTCGCCTCGCCCTTTTCGTGGCAGCCTTGACCGAACAACGCCGCTTGCTGATCCCCCGCGATCCCCGCGATGGGAACGTCAACGCCGCCAACGTTTGCATAGCCAAACACCTCGCCCGAGCTTTCCACCTCAGGCAACATCGAACGCGGCACGCCAAAAATATGTAACAACTCCTCGTCCCATTGTAACGTTTGAATATTGAACAGCATCGTCCGCGAAGCGTTGGTCAGGTCGGTGACGTGCATTTTTCCGTCCGTCAGCTTCCATACTAGCCAGCTATCCACCGTACCGAACAGCAAATCGCCCCGCTCTGCCTTTTCGCGCGCGCCCTCCACGTTATCCAAAATCCATTTAATTTTGCTGGCGGAAAAATACGCGTCGGGGATCAAGCCCGTCTTTTCACGTATCAGCTCGCCCAAGCCCCGTTCGATCAATTCCTGCACAATCGCCGCACTGCGACGGCATTGCCAAACGATAGCATTATACACAGGCTTTCCCGTGTGCCGATCCCAAACGACGGTAGTTTCCCGCTGGTTGGTGATCCCAATCGCCGCAATATCTTTGGGCTGGACGCCGCTTTTGGCAACGACCTCCATCATCACCCCGTATTGGCTGGACCAAATCTCCATAGGATCATGTTCCACCCACCCTTCGCGAGGATAAATCTGGGGAAATTCTCTATTGACGATCTCCACGATACGCAACCGTTCATCCACCAACGCCGCGCGCGAACTAGTCGTCCCTTGATCGAGCGTCAAAACGTATTTCATCTCATACCTGCCTATGCCATTTTATAATTCTTGTACCGTAATCCCGTCCTCAATCGAGGTTTCGTAAAAGCTTGCGCGATACCCAATCGCGTCAAAATACGCCTTGCCGACCCGACGGATAAACCCTTCTACCGCCGTCTTTTTAACAATGGAGATCGTACAACCGCCAAACCCTGCGCCAATCATACGCGAGCCTAAGCAATCCACTTCCTTCCGCGCAAACGCGCTAAGTGCGTCCAGCTCCTTCCCCGTCACCTCGTACAGATCGCGCAGGCTATAATGGCTTTCGTTTAAAAGACGCCCCAACTCCACGATATCCCCGTCCTTCAACGCCGCCACCGCTTTGTTCACGCGGTCGCATTCCATCACAACGTGTTCCGCACGCTTTGCAACAGCGCCTGACAGCAAATATTTCACTTCGTTAAATTCCTTAGGCGAAAGCTGAGCAAGACACTCGACGTCCTTCACTTGACGGATCAGCTTCAACGCCGTTTCCACCTCTTGACGGCGCACGTTGTATTTGCTCTCCTTTAAATTATGCGGCTTGTTGCAGTTGGCAACCACCAAACAATACTCCTTCAAATCCAAAGGCACGTATTCATAATCTAACGAAGCGCAATCCAGCAGCACCGCATGGTCCTTTTTCCCCATCGCGGAGGCAAATTGATCCATAATCCCACAATTAACGCCGACGTACTTGTTTTCCGTCTTTTGGGAGAGCAACGCCACCTCAACTTTATCGTAAGGCACGCCCGCAAACTCGCACAGCGCAACCGTCGTCGCCACCTCTATCGCCGCAGACGAGGACAGCCCGCTACCAAACGGCACCGTGCAATCGTAAAAAAGATCGCACCCCACCAGCTGCACTCCCTTTTCCGCCAAATAATAGGCAACGCCCGCCTGATAATTCCCGTATTTCAAATCCTTGTACGCGTCCAGCTTTTTCATATCGATTTCAATTACGCCCTCGATACCGCGCAAAAGAATCCTGATCGCGTCCAATCCGTTCTTGCGCCCGTATATATTACAGCGCAAATTCAACGCGGCGGGCAACACCTTCCCCCCGCAATAATCGACGTGTTCGCCAATAACGTTGATACGCCCCGCCGCCGTAAACAGATGGGTTGCTTCCCCGCCAAACTCCTTACTGAACAATTCGTTCACTTCTCTCAGTTGCATATTTCTCTCTCCTCTTAATATTTTCCACCCTGTTTTCCACAGGGATTTTTCCCATAGTAACAATATCTCTCGCCCATTTGGCGTTTCCCGTTTTGGTTAGGCTTAATCTTGCGTTTCCGCGCCCTCGTTACCCACGTTCGCGCCCTTGCGCTCTTCCTCTTTCGCACTTTCCGCGCCGTCTGGCATTTCCGTGCAATCTTGCGTTTCCGCACCTTCCACCGCGTCCAAATCCGACGCGCTATGCCGCTTTTTTATAATCCCGTACGCGACCCCGCCGCCAACCATCAAAACCAGAGTCCCGATAAAAATCCCCAAAGACAGCCAATAATTTTTGGAAACCAGCTCATGTCCGCACCAGGTAGAGGTTAGGATAGAGGGAATACGCGCAATCGTAGATACCAATAAAAATTTGTACGGCTTTTCATCCGTCAGCGAAAACAACCAAACGAACATATCCTTGGGCAGCCCGGGGATTAAAAACAAAATAAACAGAGTAAAATTCATACCCTTTTCGTTTTTAAACAGCTTGGCCAACTTTAATTTTTCAGGGGACACGAACAATCCGACCATTTTCGTCCCGTACCGCTTCCCTAAAAATAAAATAATCACCGAACCCAACAAACCGCCGACCGAGCACCAAAGCAACCCGCCCCAAGTGCCAAAGGCGCACCCTGCCGCAATTTCCAACGGCTCTCCGGGGATGACCTTCGCCACCGTCTGTGCGATTCGTAAAAAAATAAAAACCACGACGTGGCCGCCGTCAAAGCCGTTCAGCCAATCGCGAAACCCTTGCGGGTCTTGCACCAAAAAGACGATCTGTTTGCCAACGGTCACGTAAAATAAAATAAAAAGTACCGCAAAAAGAAAAAGCCCCACGCCAAGCAAAATGCGTTTTGCCTTTGCGTGCTTAATTTCTCCTTCCCGCTCGCACACGGCGATAAACAGCGCGTTCTTCCACGCAACCAGCTTTCGCCAAATCCGCAACAACCAAAACCCCTTTCTTTCTTCCGTAGATACTCCGTTTTTCCGTACGGACTGCTTTTCGCACGATTTCTCGCCGTCCTCTTGCCCGTCCTCGCAAGAAAAATCCCTTTCCTTTCGATTGTTATCCTTCATTTTTAAACTGCTTTTCCGTTTTTTTCCCGCGAAAAGACCGCACCGTCTTACGACAATGCGGTCGAAATCGACGGCTTTCCGTTCCTAAATTTTTTTACGTCTATCCGACGCAATGCCTTACAGCGCGCAAACGTTTACCGCACGCAGTTTTTTGGGGTTGTTGGGATCCGCTTCCGTTTCGTAGGAAACCTTCTGCCCTTCTTTCAGGCTTCTGTAACCTTCGGCAACAATCGCAGAATAATGCACGAAAACGTCGTCGCCGCCTTCGTCCCCCGCGATGAAGCCATAGCCTTTCCCCGCGTTAAACCACTTCACCGTACCTTGACTCATAGGGTACCTCCATATCATATATTTGCACCCCGTTCCCATTCCGAACGTTCGGCAGCCATACAACCCACCCCGATCTTTCAGTTTGTTTCCGAAATACAGTTTTATTATACCACAAAATTTCAACCTTTGCAACAGCTTAACGAAAATTTTACGCTTTTTTCTACAATTTTTTGCGGTTTTTTGCGTTTTTTTAATAAATTTTCCATAAATAGGTGGACGAATCCCCCTTTTTATGCTATAATATTCCCAAAGACAAAATAAAATATATCAATAAAAAATTTTTCGGCATACGCCGTAAGGAGTTTTGCAAGGAGTTTTATGAAAATTATCGAAATTTTAAAAGTACTGCTTTTGGGGATCGTCGAAGGGATTACCGAGTGGCTTCCCGTGTCCTCCACGGGTCACATGCTTCTCTTGGATGAAATTTTCACGCTAAAAGCGTCGGAAGCCTTCAAGGAAATGTTTTTCGTCGTCATTCAGCTGGGCGCAATCCTTGCCGTCCTTGTGATGTTTTGGAAAAAGCTTTTCCCCATTAAACGCGTACCTGCCCCCACCAAATCGAAAAATAGCGAAACGACAACCACCGAAACGGACGAAAACTCTCACGAAAAAACGGACAAAAAAAACGCCCCGCAAACAAAGGGAAAAATCGTCGCGGATAAGCAAATTTTAATTCTTTGGGCAAAAGTAATCGTCGCCTGCCTTCCCGCCGCAGTTATCGGGATTTTGTTTGACGATCTGTTGGAGAAATACCTCCACCGCCCCGTCGTAATCGCGCTGACCTTAATTGTTTACGGCGTCGCGTTTCTTCTTTTGGAAAATAGAAACCGCACGCGCGAGCTGCCCATTCAAAC
>JAZKXM010000040.1:0-5854 GCA_045611585.1 Candidatus Scatosoma sp.
GATTACCTGCTGGCGGGGGGGGGGGGTACGGAAAAAACCCCCACCGCCGTAATCGCGCGCGCGTGCCTTGCGTGTACGTATGAGGGAGTAATCGACGCGGGGGATGAGGAAGCGGCTTTTGCGGCGGCGTATTTGCAAATTGCGCTTTCCACACGCGGGGAAATTATTTCGCGATCGGTAACAGAAACGGAAGAAGGGTATTTGGTGAAGATTGATTACGAAGAGATTGTAACGATCAATTTTTAAAGAATTTTGATGGATGAAACAGCTTGCGTTGACGAAAACTGTTGACAAAAACTGTTAGAAGGTAGGAGGACGAAATTGGCAAACGTCAAACAGACCATAGACGTACAGTCGGTGGACAAACTGGCAAAAATATTAGGCCCATACGATGAAAATCTCAATTTCCTCTCGCGGGAGTTGGACGTCGTCGCATACGTGGACGGCGTAAAAATCCACATTCAAGGCGAAGAAAAATCGGTTGCGGCGGGTATGCAGGTGATTTCTGCGCTGTTAAAGGTTGCCGAATCGGGCGAAGAGATAGACAAAAGCCGTATGGCGTATTGTATCGAGCTGGCATTAGAGGGCCGCGCGGGAGAGATCGCCACGGCGTTTGACGGCGGCGTAGTAGCCATTACGGCGCGCGGCAAGCAAATCAAATGCAAAACGGTAGGGCAAAAGGAGTACGTTGAAGCGATACGCAAAAATACGGTAGTATTCGGGGTTGGCCCTGCGGGTACGGGAAAGACGTATCTTGCGGTGTGTATGGCGGTTGCGGCGTTTAAAACCCGTCAGGTAGAAAAAATAATTTTGACCCGACCTGCCGTAGAGGCGGGGGAAAAGCTGGGCTTTTTGCCTGGTGATTTGCAGGAAAAGGTAGATCCCTATCTTCGCCCCTTATACGACGCCTTGCAAGAGCTGTTGGGCTTGGAAACGTACGCAAAGCTGATCGAGCGGGGCGGAATAGAGGTTGCCCCCTTGGCATACATGCGCGGCAGGACCCTTTCGGGCGCGTTCATTATTTTGGACGAAGCCCAAAACACGACGAAGGAACAGATGAAGATGTTTTTGACGCGTATGGGGGAAGGCAGCAAAATGGTAGTAACGGGGGACGTTACGCAAATGGACTTGCCCGAGGGGAAGGATAGCGGCTTAATCCACGCAACGGAAATATTAGAGGGAGTGGAAGGGGTCGCCATCAACCGCTTGACGGCGAAGGACGTCGTAAGACACCCGCTTGTGATGCGCATTATCCGCGCGTATGAAAAGGACGAAGAGAATCCGAAAAGAAACAAATCCAAAAAGGTTTTTCCCTCCCAAGAGCGGAAGGAGAAAACGGAAAAGGAGTAACGAAAGATGAACGAAACGAAGTATGTTTTGGATAAATGGACGAAAAAGCAGACGATGCAAAGCGCGCTGCTGTTCGTTTTGCATTTTTTTATCCTCACTTTGATTACGGCAATTTTATTGCTGTACGATAGGCTGGGCAATTTTCAAGAAGTGATGAAAGCGCACGGAGCCAACTATTTGTATATGGTGTTTTGCTTTATGCTGTTGACGGCGATTATGTACTTTTATTTCTTTTTCGAGGATAGAGGTATTCTTTCCAGCGCAAAAAATATCGCGCTGGTGTTTACCATTTTGGATCTGTATTTGATTATCGCTTGCTTAATCGGTGAAAAATTGCACGTTTACGCACGGCCTGTGGCGTTGGTTGCGCTTCTCTCCCTGATTTTGATCGGGCGGCGGGACGCGATCATTATGAACATCGTTTGCGCGCTGTTTATGCTGATTATCGACAACTTTTCGGGGAGAAATATGGTCGATACCCCCAACGAAATGTATTCGGCGTTGATCATTTCCTTCTCGGCAGGAATGATCGCCATCTTCTTTGGAGACAAGGCGAAAACCAGACTCCGCCTCGTTTGGATCGGGATAGGGATCGTCCCCCCGATCGAGGTGATTATTTTCTTGTTAGAGCTGTGTAAATTCATCAGCAAGTCGGTAGATCCGACGGCGTTGCCCCCTTGGGATCAAATCGTCACCTTGCTTGGCTACGGTTTGTTCGGCGCGATTATGTCCGCCGTCATCTTTATCGCCATTTTGCCCGTCTTTGAAAGCGCGTTTAACTGCTTGACGGCATTCCGTTTAAGAGAGCTGACCAGCGCGGACGCGAAGGTATTGAAGAAATTAAAGCAAGAAGCCCCCGGCACGTTTAACCATTCGATGATGGTGGCGCAGCTTGCGGAGGCTTGCGCGACGGCGATCGGCGAGGATATCGACAGCGCGCGTGCAGCGGCGTTCTATCACGACGTCGGCAAACTGCATAACCCCGAATATTTCACCGAAAATCAAGGCGAATACAACCTGCATGACGAGCTGACCCCCGAGCTTTCCGCGGATATGATCCGTTCGCATGCAAAGGACGGGTATCAGCTGATCCGCGCCCACCGTTTGCCGCAATTTTTGGCGGACGTAGCAGTACAGCACCACGGCACGTTGCCCATTCGGTATTTCTACGCAAAGGCATTGAAAATGACGGACGGCGAATTGAACATTGAGGACTTTTCCTATCCCGGTCCTAAGCCGCAGACGAAGATTGCGGCGATCATCATGATTGCGGACGCGGCGGAGGCGGTCGTTCGCTCGCTGACAAAGCGCACGCCCGAGGCGGCGGATAACGCCATTCGGGAAATTATTGAAGAAAGAATGGATTTAGAGCAGTTCACCGATTGCGATATCACGATGTCCGACCTGACGAAAATCCGTTTGGCGCTTGTTTCCTCGCTGACAGGGGTGTACCATCACAGAGTAAAATACCCTCAGCTTCGTTATAAGCACGAGGACGGAAAGACGAAGGGTGAAAATTTATGAGTAAATTTTATATCTATTCTGACAGCGCGGATTTTCCCGCACAGCGGGTGGAACAATTAGCGGAAGCGGTCTCTTCGTTTGTGCAAGCGGACGTACCGCTTGCCATCGAATTTATTTTCGTGGACGAGGCGGAAATTCGCCGTTTAAATAGCGAAATCCGCGGGATCGACAAGGTGACGGACGTGCTCAGCTTTCCTACGCTGGACGGCGTGAAAGGGCAGGAGATAAAAGGGGAAGAACACCCCTTCGATTTTGACGAGCAGGACAACCTCTTGATCGGCTCGGTGGCGGTATGTTGCGAGCGGGCTCGCAGCCAAGCCGAGGAATACGGTCATTCGTACGAGCGGGAGCTGCACTATCTTTTGGTGCACGGAATTATGCACTGCTTGGGCTACGATCACGAAACGGAGGACGAACGCGCGGAAATGCGCGAAAAGGAAGAATTCGTGCTGAACAAATTAGGGGTCACGAGAGAGTAAACGAACAAAAACAAACGAGAGGACGACAGAATGAGAAGTGGATACGTTGCCGTAATCGGCAGAGCAAACGCAGGTAAAAGCACCTTGATAAACGTGATGGTAGGCGAAAAGGTTTCCATCGTTTCCCCCAAGCCGCAGACGACGCGGGATAGGATACTCGGCGTTTTAACGGAGGAGGATTTTCAAATCGTGTTCGTGGATACGCCGGGGATTTATAAGGCCCGCAACGCCTTGACGGATATGATGATGAAAACCACCGAAACCAGCGCGAAATCGGTCGATTTTATCCTGTATGTAATGGACGGTCACGAGGGAATCAAAGAGGAGGAATACGACCTTGTTAAAAAATATTCCGATTTAGGGATTCCGATGGCGATTGCCTATACGAAGATTGACATTATGCCCAAGGAAAACATTCCTTTGGATATGGCGAAAATCTCTGATTGGGGCTTTGATATCGACGTGTTCCCCGTATCCGCTCGCAAAGGCAAAAACGTACGCGAATTAAAGACGTTTTTGGCGGAAAAAATGCCCGAAGGGAAGAAAGTGTTTGAGGAGGATATCGTTTCGGATAAAAGCGAACGGTTTATGATCGCCGAAATTATGCGCGAAAAGATTTTGCTCAAATACGATAAAGAAATTCCGCACGGGGTCGCAATCGTCATCAACACCTTTCAGTGTATGGAAAACGGAGTTTACGATATCAATCTTGATATCGTGTGCGAGCGCGCAAACCACAAGGCGATCCTCATTGGGAAGCAGGGCAAAGCGATTAAAGAGGTTTCTTCCTTCGCACGTCAGGACATGGAAAAGTTTTTGGACGCAAAGGTATTTCTTACCACCTATGTCAAGGTGAAAGAGGATTGGCGGGATCGGGCAAATCTTTTGAAGGAATACGGCTACGAGGAAAACCCCGCAAATTAAATCTTCGCAAAGCGAACGAAACAAACCCGAACAAAGCGGATAAACACCGTTTTTTCGCCAATTTTGCCGTGGGTTTTGCCGTAGCCCATTTACTTCCCCTCAACGCATAGAACGCGGTCCCCTTCCGCAAACTGTTAGGGGAGGGGAGATATGCGGGATAAACGAACGGAAAACGGCGCGGCGAAGCTAGCTTGGCAGATGTTTGAAAAAACGGGCAGTATCAGCTATTATTTGCTGTATCAAGAATTAAAGGGTAAATAATAGCCGTACAAAGGGCAAAAAAGGACAGAGGAAGAAGAAATGGACGTAAAAACGGACGCAATCGTGATACGCAGTGTCGATTATAAAGATAACGACAAAATCCTTACTCTTTTTTCGCCCACGCTGGGGAAGATTACGGCGGGGATTCGCGGCGTGAAAAAGCCGAAGGCAAAGCTGAACTTTGCGGCGCAGCCCTTTTGCTTTGCAGAATACGTCTTGGCGGAACGCGCAGGCAGATACACGGTGATCGGGGCGTATATGCACGAAAGCTTTTACGCGTTGCGCTGTGACGTAGTCCGCTTTTATGCGGCTTGCGCGGCGGCGGAAATTTGTGGCGAAATTTCGCCCGAAAACGACGTTCGGGAGGGTACGTTTATTGCCTTGATCGAGTGTTTGAAAACTCTTTCGTTCACGGATGATGACGCGGCGGAGGCGTTGGTCAGCTTTTTGTTGGCGGCGCTGTACGAAAGCGGTTACCCCATCGACCTCGGTTTTTTAGAGGAATGCGACGGGGACGTTGGCGAGCGGCTGTGGTTTGATTTTGCGGACGGCAGGTTTGCGACGAAGGAACGGTGCGTGCAGGGGGAACGGGCAAGCCTTTGCACCTATCACGTATTGCGAAAATGCGCAGGACTTTCCTATGACGAGGACGTAGCGACAGGGGGCAGAAAACGTGCTTTGCGGCTGTTGAAGGTGTATCTTGCCCAAAAAACGGAAACAAATTTTGACAATTTAGGCGAATTTATTAGACTGTACGAGGAGTGACCTTCAAGGAAGGTACGCAAGGGGGCGTACGGCAGGGCGGGGCGTAAGGAGAAGAACAGGCGGTTGCCCCACGCCGAAGAAAAAATTATGGAAAAGGAAAACAAAGTGATCACCCGCGCCGAAAAAACGGCGGCGGTGAAGGCGTTATTCCGTGAATTATTGACGGGAAAAAGCTATAAGCGAACGGAGCTGATTGACGAGGCGGCGCGCCTTTATACCCAACGTTTCCCCAGCGGGGAAACCGAAAACGTAAACGACGTAAAAGGGCGTATGGGGTCGGTGTTTAACATTATGAAGGAAGAGGACGAAATCACCTCTAAGGACAACCTTTGGTCGCTGAAAAAAGCGAAAAAAGTAGAGAAAGCAGAAAAAGCAGAGGAAGCTGAAAAGCCCGCAAAGGCGAAAAAGGAAACAAAGAAGACGAAAACCGCAAAAGCGGAAAAGAAAGAAATCGCGCCCGTAGAGGAAACGGCGGTAGAGGCGGGTGTTGAGGAAAAGAAAGCAAAGACGGAAAAAGCCAAAAAGACGGCGACGAAGAAAAAACCGATGCC
>JAZKXM010000041.1:0-15872 GCA_045611585.1 Candidatus Scatosoma sp.
CCCGCCGCCCAAATACAGCGAAAGGGCAACCCCGTCGCCTACGTTGAGTACGGAGGTCAAAAACTGCTTGTCCGTCGTCACCGCCTGCAAATACGACCGCAATTTATCCACGATCGAATGGCGTTTTTGCGGAGTTTCCTCCTCGCCGCTGACCCAGCCGTACAGCAGCACGTCGTCCGCAAACAGCAACGCGCCTTTTTTCATCAACCGTTTCAGATCGAACAGATATTTTTCATACTGTGCCTTCGGCCCGTCTAAAAAAACAAAATCGAATTCGCCGTCCATCATCGCTAAAATTTCTCCCGCGTCCCCAAGGTGCGCCGTAATCCGATCGGCAATGCCCAGCTCTGAAAAGTTTTTCTTCGCCTCGACGTATCGTTCTTCTTCCAGCTCTACGGTCGTAATTTTACAATCGGGCAAGGCGTATGCCATCGCCGCGGCGGAAAGCCCCACCGCCGTACCGATTTCTAAAATTTTACTCGGTCGGTTGGAAAGAAGGGTCAGCAATAAAAATTGCAAGGTTTCGTCGTCGCACGCAGGGATTCCCCTCGCCAACGCCTCCGCCCGCTTTGCCGCGATACGCCCGTCGATATTCAGTTTTACAAGGGACGCCGTGTATTTCATCTTTCGTCTTTCTATCCTTTCGGTTTCCTATCCTTTCGGTTTTCTATCCTTTTTTAAACGTCCAAAACAGACACCACAATCAAAGGAGATTGCTTGCTCTTTTTGTAAATATAATTTTTCAAGCCGCGACGGATACAAGCGGACAGCTCGTCACGGGTTCCGTTTTCATAATCGTACGCGTCCACCGCGCGCTTGACGACGTTTTTTATCTCCTCCTCCGTCCCTACGCTGCCTGCGTACATAAAGCCGTGCGCCTCTACAACAGGGTCGTTGATAACGTAGTTTCCCGTCACGGCGATCGAAACGGCGATCAGCCCGTCCGAGGACATCTTCAAACGGTCTTTCATAAGATCGCTAGCGCCGTAATCCTCCACGCCTTCCCCGTCAATCAGTCTTGCGCCCGCCTGCACGCTTTCCCCGAATTTCATACTCTTATCCGTCAGCTCGACGCAGTTTCCAATCTCCGTGATCAAAATGTTCTGCGCGGGCGTACCAAGCGATTCGGCAAGCTGTGCGTGCCGCTTCAAGTGCCTATATTCCCCGTGGACGGGGATAAAAAACTTCGGCTTTAACAGCGAATGCAAAATTTTGTGTTCTTCCTGGCACGCGTGTCCCGAAACGTGGATTTTTTCCAAGCTTTCGTAAACCACCCGCGCCCCCTGCTTGTACAGGTTGTTAATGACCCGATATACGGGCTTTTCGTTGCCGGGGATAGGGTTTGCGGAAATGATAATGGTGTCGTTGACGCCAATCGTCACCTTGTTAAAATCCCCCGACGCCATTCTGGTCAGCGCGCTCATCGGCTCCCCTTGCGAACCCGTGGAAAGAATTACCAGCTCGCCGTCGAACAAATTTTTCGTCTGTTCAATCTCCACAAGCACCCCTTCGGGAATATTCAATTCGCCGATTTTAACCGCCGCCTCTACCACTTTAAACATACTGCGCCCCGAAAGCGCCACTTTGCGGCGGTATTTTACCGCCAAATCAATAATTTGCTGTAAACGGTGTACGTTGGATGCGAAGGTTGCGATAATCAGTCGTCTTGTCATGTTTTCCGAAAACAAGTGATCCAGCGTCGTCCCAACGACCGTTTCGCTCATTGTATAGCCAGGGCGTTCGATGTTCGTCGATTCCGCCATATACAGCAATACGCCCCGCTTGCCAAGCTCTGCAATCCGTTTAAAATCAATGGGCTCGCCCGCCACGGGCGTAAGGTCTATCTTGAAATCGCCGCTGTGATAAATCAAGCCGAGCGGCGTACTGATCGCCAACGCGCACGCCCCCGAAATGGAGTGATTGACGTTGATAAATTCCACCTCGAACGCGCCAAGCTTTACCTTGTCGCCCGCCTTTACAACCCGCTGAACGCCGTTTTTAACGCCTCTTTCTTGCAGCTTGTTGTCCGCCAGCATCAAGGTCAACTTCGTCCCAAATACGGGCGTTTCGGGGTTCAGTTCCTTTAAAAGATACGCCAAACCGCCGATGTGATCCTCGTGTCCGTGCGTAATCAAAACGCCCCGAACCTTGTCCTTGTTTTGCTCTAAATAAGTGATATCGGGAACGACGGAATCTATCCCCGGCATCTCCTCGTTGTTGGGAAAGGTCAAGCCCGCGTCGATTACAATAATATCTTCCCCGTACTCGATCGCGGTCATGTTTTTGCCAATCTCACCCACGCCCCCCAAAAAGATGATCTTGACGGGCTTTTTCTTCTTGCCGCGGCTCTTTTCCTCCTTCGCCTCGACCATGGGCAACCCTTCCTCTACGGGCAAATCCCAAAAACGTTCGAAATCGACCTCCTGCGACGGGGTCAACGCCGTCTTTTTCAAAGCTCTCGCCGCCTTTCCGCCGCCCGTTGCTTCTTTCACCGCTTTCGTCGCTTTCGTCACCGACTTTGAGGGTACTTTTACGGACTCCTTTGGCGATTTTAAAACACGCTTTGCCGCGAGTTTCGGTTTCGTAGGCGTTACCGCAGGCACCGCCCTAGACTTCGTCGCCGCAGGCGATACCGCCCTAGACTTCGCGCCAACCGTTTTCGGCTTCGTTTTGGGCATTACGGTTGCCGACATCAGCGTTCCCATCCCGTCGCCCGTTGCCGCGCGCCGTCTTTTGGGGTACGTTTCACCGTACGCCACGGTTTTTTCCTTGGTTTGTTTTTCTTGCTTTTTTTGCTTCACTTCTATCTAAAACTCCTTGGCGGAATCCCACCGCCATACGTTGGGGAACTGCATTCCTCCAAAAATAGAGAGCCGAAAATTTTTTCAATTATCAGCCCTCTTCCGTATTATTGGTATGTATTTGTCACAATCAGAAATCCAAATCGACCTTCTTTTCCTTCGTGATCTTAATCAAGCCTTGACCGAGAAGGGCTTTCGTGGTTTCGTAAGCAAACTCTTCCACGTAATCGACGTCCTTATGCTGTTCGTCCTTTTCCGCATTCAATTTTTCCGCCAGCATCGCAACCAAACGGGTCGCCTTCTTCACCGCCGCGCCGCTCTTGATCTTCACCATCAAAGGAGTGCTTTCATACGCCTTTTGCGAACCGACGTCCTTTTGATGATATACCGTCGTCTTAATTTCGGGATCATTGGGATCCAAAGCCAGATACAAGCACAACGTCTTGCCGCAGATGTTCATCTTCGCCACCGTGTCGCGGCCGTAGTTAAATCTGTCGCCGTGCCAGCTTACGTTGGAGTTCAAACGCTTGTAGGATTCAAATTCGTTCTTCAACTTCGCGTAGTATTCTTTTACGTCGCTTTCGCTCTGCTTCATCTTGGCTACGAAGCTTCTCTTTAACCGAATCACAAGCCCCGTTTCTGCGTCAACCAGCTGGTTGTCGATTTCGTTGTATTCGGCGCCTTCCGTCATTTCGGCAACCGCCACCGCGATTTCTTCCTTCGTTTCCGTATGTACAGGCGTTTCTTCAACAACGACTTCTTCCGTCGTTTCCTCAGCTACTTCTTCCGCAACCGTTTCTTGCGTTTCCTCTACAACATCTTCTTGGGCGGGCTGTTCGGGTTCTTCCACCGCTTCTACAACTTCTTCTTGCGTTTCTTCAACGGGCGTTTCTTCTACGACTTCTTCCGTCGCTTCCTCTACGGCAATCTCTTCCTGCACGTATTCTTCCGTCTTTTCGCAGACCTCGCAGGGGGCAACCAGCAATTCTTCACGCAGGATTTCCGCAACGCCTTCCGCGATCATACGGATTCCTTCTTCGTCGATCACGACGTCGTAAGCGTCCTCGTCGTCCGTCCCTAATTTTTCTTCCACGATTTCGCCAATGCGAAGGTAATCGATCCCTTCGGGTTGTACCTGCGCTTCTTGCGCCGCCTGATATACCCTTTCGTAATCAATCTGTTCTGCCGCGGGCAGCTTTTCAGCCACCTTCGCCGCAATCGTATCAACGTCCCACGTTTCGGCAACGACAGCCGCAATCTCCTTCACGCCGTCCTCGTCCAGCATAACGTCGCAGGTATCCTCGCTTGCCGCCATCTTTTCGGCAACCACCGTCGCAATCTTATCGTAATCGACGGACTCCGTTTCCTTCGCTTCGGGCAGCTTCGCAATCACCGCGTCTGCCAGCTTGTCATAATCAATCGCTTCGGGCGCAGGCAGTTTCGCTACGATCATATCGGACAGCTTGTCGTAATCAACCTCGGGCGCAGCGGGAACCTCAATCTTCGCCGCAACCGCTTCCACAATCGCGTTTACGTCGATCGCAGCCAAAATTCTCTCTACAATCGAATCGGTATCTACTACGACGTCGGGCTGTTTAATTTCGGCGGCTGCAGCCGCAAAATTCTCGTCGATACGCTTATAATCTACCTTTTCGGGATAGGGCAGGGATTCGACAACCTTTTCCGCAGCCCCGTAAATGATACGGTCATAATCAATTTCGGGTGCTTCCACCAAAATTTCTTCTTCCGTTTCCGTCGCCACTGCATTCGTTTCTTGCAATAGCTCTAACATGCGGTCGCCAACCTCTTCAACGATACGCGAGTAATCAACGTTTTCCGCAACGGGAATCGCAGCGATCGCCTCCAACACCTGACGGCTGTGTTCGGAAACGCTTGCCTCCGTCTTTTCCGCGACCGAATCGGTGATCTTATCGTAATCAATCTCTTCCGCGTGAGGAATCCCTTCCACCACGCGATCGCGAACGATCGACGCAAATTCGTCCACGTCAAACGCGTCAAATTTTGCATTCAGCGCCGTCAACGCCGTTTCAATGCTTTCCAGCAGTTCCAGCTTCCCTTCCACCGAATCCAACTTAGCGATAACCTCGTCGGTCAAGATAGCGGACAACGCGTCGTAGATAGCTTGGTTTTGCTTGTAGGCAAACTTCATCTCGATCGCCATCGACTGAATGGTCTTAGCGTTCTCCCCTGCGCTTACGGCAGCTTCTTCCTTCATCGCCTTAAATTGCGAACTAGACTGCATTGCAGAATACTTCAACTCGTTACTCAGCTCTTTTTGCATGCGTTGCAAATCGTAAGAAAGCCAGCTGTACAAAGCGTCAATTTTCGTCACTACGCCGCTTTGCGCGGGCATTACCTGCTTCTGGTTTTTGTTGCCGTCGTTCGTCATATTACACCTCGGTTCCTTTTGATTCGGTTGCTTTTTTCGCATTTCCGTTTTTATATCCCAAATCGGACAAATCCACCAAGACGTCTAAAACCTTATATAAGGTTTATCGCCATGATTTTCAATTATTATAACACAACTTTGCCATTCGGTCAAGAGTTTTACAAAAAATTTTTTTGCTTGGACGGATTTTTTTGTTATTTTTTAGTAAAAAAGGGAGTTTTTTGCGTTCATCGCGCACCTGGTACCACCTTATTTTATTATTTGCGCCTTTTTTTGATGCGTTTCCTTTCACAAAAATCCCCCTAAAATCATAAAAAACGTCCCCTATTTTAGGAAACGTTTTTTGTGTAGCTTTTAAACGCGTATCTGCCCCGTCCGTTTCTCAGCCGAAATGCCCGCCAAGATACATAAGCAGAACGTATAAAACGGAAATGATCAACAAAACGACCAGCATGGGCAGGATCATCATCTTTACCGCCGCCCAATAAGTCCTCCATTTTTCC
Source organism: Candidatus Scatosoma sp. (assembly GCA_045611585.1). Taxonomy (GTDB): domain Bacteria; phylum Bacillota; class Clostridia; order Christensenellales; family Borkfalkiaceae; genus Scatosoma. The sequence continues at coordinate 5,715 of JAZKXM010000041.1, forward strand.
CTAAAAGAGGAACGTTTTTTAGGCCGAGGGGGCGGGGGCGGATTTTTCCTGCCTATTCGGGTCACGTTCGACATATCGCTGATTGTCGAATTGTCGTCGTAATAGATGACCTTTTCCTTTTTCGGTTTGTTTTTCTTTCCCATTATTACTCCTGAGGGTAGCAATGGCAGGCAACGAAATGCCCGGGTTCTTGCTCCCTATATTTAGGCGCAACGTGCTTGCAGATCTCCATCGCCTTCGGGCAACGAGTATGGAACTTACACCCCATCGGCGGGTTGGCGGGCGAAGGGATATCCCCTTTCAAAATCACACGCTCTACCTTCACGTCGGGATCGGGGTTAGGCACCGCAGAGAACAGCGCCTTCGTGTAAGGGTGCAAAGGATTGTCAAAAATTTCTTCCTTGCGCCCAAATTCCACCATCGAGCCAAGATACATAACGCCAATCTTGTCCGAAATGTATTTAACGACGGACAAATCGTGCGAAATGAACAGATAGGTCAGCTGTCTTTCCTTTTGGATTTTCTTCAAAAGGTTGATGATCTGCGCCTGAATGGATACGTCCAACGCCGAAACGGGTTCGTCGCAAACAACCAGCTTGGGGCTGACCGTCAACGCTCTGGCAATACAGATACGCTGACGCTGACCGCCCGAAAATTCGTGCGGGTATCTTTCGTAATAATAATCGCGCAAGCCGCATTGTTCCATGATTTTCAATACGTAGCTCTTTACTTCGGAAGGCGGAACGATGCCGTGTACCTTTACGGGTTCGGAGAGAATATCCCCAACCGTACTTCTAGGCGGCAAGGAGGAATACGGATCTTGGAAAACGATCTGCATTTCTTTACGCAAGGAACGCATTTCTTTGGGCTTGTATCCCGAAATGTCCTTCCCTTCGAAGAAAATTTGCCCGTCCGTGGGTTGGTGCAGCTTCAAAATCGTTCTGCCCATCGTCGTTTTCCCGCAACCGGACTCCCCAACGATCCCCAGCGTTTCACCGGGCTTGATCACAAACGAAACGTCGTCAACAGCCTTCAAGGTGGAAAGAGGTTTCCCCATCAGCGTCTTTTTCAATACGAAATGCTTTTTAAGATGTCTTACCTCTAAAATCGCGTCGGGATCGGGCGGTAACAGCTTATCCTTTTCAATCTGCTCGTTACGCGCAGCCTCTTCCTTTTCGCGCTCCGCAGCGTCGTCAAACCCAGCAAAATCACCCGTTTCCGTGTTAGCCGCTTCCTTTTCGACCGCCACAGCTTCGGTTACCACGCTTTCCACCGCTACGTTTTCTTCCGCTTGTTCCGTTGCTTCGGGAGAATTTAATTTCATTTCTTTTTCGTCCATCTCAATCCTCCTTCGGCTGATACAAATGGCACGCGACGAAATGTGTCGGGCTCACCTGCACCATACCCGGGTATTCGCCCGAACATTTACCGATACACTTTGAACATCTTTCTTTAAAATAGCAGTTGTTCGGCATATTGATCGGGTTGGGAACGTTGCCGGGGATATTGAACAGCTTATCCTCGGACGATTTCATCGTCGGCTTCGACTTTTGCAAGCCCTGCGTATAAGGATGGCAAGGATTGTGGAAAATCTCGGACGCCGTACCCTGTTCAATGATACGCCCTGCGTACATAACCACAACGTAGTCCGCCATTTCCGCGATAACGCCCAAATCGTGCGTAATCAACAAAATGGAACTGTTAATCTTTTCTTTTAATTCGTTGAACAAATCCAAAATCTGCGCCTGAATGGTAACGTCCAGCGCCGTCGTGGGTTCGTCCGCGATAATCAAACGCGGCTCGCAAGCCAATGCCATTGCGATCATGACACGCTGACGCATACCGCCCGACAATTCGTGCGGGAAGGACGCATAAACGCGTTCGGGCATAGCGATACCAACCATATCCAGCATTTCTAAGGAACGCTTTTTCGCCAATTCCTTGCTCGCGCCGGGTACGTGCAACAAAGTAACCTCGTCCAGCTGATTGCCGATCGTGAATACGGGGTTTAAGGAGGTCATCGGTTCTTGGAAAACCATCGCCATCTGCCGCCCGCGCAAACGGTACATATCACGAATGGGCATTTTGGCGATATCCACCACCTTTTCTTCCATTTCGTAAACGCCGATTCCGTTATAATCGACAGCTTGCTTGGGTTTCATTACGGGCTGACCGTTTTCGTCCAGCACCGCGTTACCCTTCTTGTCCAAAGCGGGTTCTTTCACGATCTCGCCGAATTCGTCCTTTTCGTAAACGGGAATATACTGACCGTTTTCGTCCAGCTTATAATCGCTTACTTTAAAACGGATAGACCCGTTGACGATCTGCCCCGAAGGCCCTTGCAAAAGGCGCATAACGGACATCGAAGTAACCGATTTTCCGCAGCCCGATTCGCCAACGACGCCGACGGTAGAATTAGACGGAATGTTAAACGTAACGCCGTTTACCGCCTTGACAACCCCTTGATCGGTAAAGAAATACGAATGCAGGTTTTCCACCTCCAAAATATTTCCGTTGTCCTTCATCTCCGCCGCGTATTCGGAAGGGTCAGCCTTACGGTTTTTCTCCTTCTCCAAGCGACGCATTTCCTTCTGGTTCGCCTTCGCGATCTCTCTAATTTCTTTCCCAGTAAGGTAATGCTTTTCGCTTGCGGGCTTGGCTTCGTTGTTCTGTTTATCTTTCTTAAAAATCTTCAAAACGCTCATCCTTATCTCCTCTGCTTGGGATCGAGTGCGTCACGCAACCCGTCGCCGATAAAGTTAAACCCAAGCACGGCGATGATGATACAGATGCCCGGAGGGCCCCATACGTTGAAATTGTTTTGCAAAATATCCGTTCTCTTCGAAATGACCTCGATCATAGTACCCCACGACGCGTAAGGAATCTTAACGCCAAGGTTGAGGTAGGACAGGGTCGATTCGTACAAGATCATGCTGCCCAAGGACATCGTCATCGAAACGAGAATCTGCGGCAATACATTAGGGATCAAGTGCTTGAAAATTCTGCGCATCGTCGAATACCCCATCGCTTCCGCCGCGACCATATATTCTTGCTCACGCAAGAACAGAATCTGACCGCGCACCAAGCGCGCCATTCCCGGCCACGAGAAAAGGGACAATACCCCCATCAAGAGGTATATGTAATAATCTGACGGAACGCCGTTCGATTCCAAAACCGTACCTATAATCAACATCAAGGGTAGGGTCGGCAAACAAATCAAAATATCGCATATACGCATGATGATATTATCCACCACGCCGCCGTAATACCCTGCAATACCGCCCAATACAATACCCAGCGCAGAGGTCAAAAATACCGCGAGGAAACTGATCGTCAAAGACAGTCTGCCGCCGTACATCAAACGGGTGAAGATATCCATACCCTGTTCGTCCGTACCCAAAATATGGTCAATGGAAGGCATCGCAAACGAGTTGATACCGTTGTCCGTGACAACGATCTGAACAAACTCGCCGTTGACGTTTTCCACAGCGTCGTCCTCGTATTCGATCGAGCCGGTACGGTCCGTTTCCGTTTCTCCCCATTGATTATAGACCACTGGTCCCATCCAACAGAACACGAACAATACGGCAAGCATAATCAACCCCACGATGGACAGCTTCGAACGGAAAAACCGACGAATGACCATACGCGTAGGCGACATCAATTTTACGTTTTTATCCAAAGGAGTTTCGGTGTCCTCAACCGCTTCGACGGGGGCAACGTTTTCAACCGTTTCCGTCGTTTGGGTTTCGACAACCTCCAATTCTTTCTTTTCTTCCATAGTGCTTCTCCTTTTACGCCAACTTCACGCGCGGGTCAACCACAGCGTACATCAGGTCGGCAAGCAACACGCCGATAACGGACAGCATCGCCAAGAACATATTGTACGTCATAATGACGGGAATATCCCCTTGCGTCATTGCCGTCAACGCATAGCTACCAATACCGGGCAAGTCAAAGACAGACTCGGTAATCATCGCGCCCGAGAACAACGACGGAATCAACCCTGCCAAGCTGGTGACGACGGGGATCATCGTGTTTCTAAACGCGTGTTTATAAATGACCTTCCCTTCCTGCAAGCCCTTCGCCCGCGCCGTACGGATATAATCGGAGTTCAAAACCTCCAACATGTTCGTACGCGTCGATCTCATTCTGCCACCAATGGACAAAATGACAACGGTAAGGATAGGCAAGAACATATGCCATATATAGTCGATCATGCCTTCAAACCAGTTAGACGGGGTATAGTTAGGGTCACCGATACCCGAAACGGGGAACCAGCCCAATTCCAGCGCGAACCAATCCTTCAACATCTGACCGAAGAAGAAGGACGGCAAGGAAATACCGATCAAAACGAGAACGGTAACCGCGTAATCGCGAAGGGAATATTGATGGGTAGCCGCCGTAATCCCAAGAGGAATCGCAATCAAAAATTCAAAAATCGTCGCGATTGCCGCTACAAGGAAGGAAGTACCCAATCTACTGGCATTGAAAATTTCGGACAGCACTTCACGCTGACTGATGAAGCTCTTGCCGAAATCAAGTCGGCAAATATTCCCCAGCCAGTTAAAGTAACCGTCAATAATCGTTCCGTCCAGACCGTACGCCTCGTACATCTGGTCGATAAATTCCTGCGATACGTCCGCGCCCGACGTATTGAGCGCAATAATCTTTTGCTCAATAAAGTCCGTCGGCATACAGCGAAGTAACGTGTACAGAAGAAGAGAAACACCAAGTAAGATCAAAATGGATATTCCTATTCTTTTAAGGATATATTTAAACATTTTTACTCCAAAAGTTGATACGTGCTAAAAAATTTGCTCTATGGCTTATTTTGCCAATTCCAATTCCCAAATCTTTTCAAGGGGAGAGCTGTAAGGGTTGACGGATGCCGCAAAGCCCTTAACCGCCTTCTTGTTGTATGCGTACAGCGTCATACGTTGGTAAACGGGCATTTCGATCGCAAGGTCAAGAACAAGCCCCATCGCTTCTTCATAGATCGCTTTTCTTGCCGATTCTACCGTCGTCGAACGGCCTTCGTCGATCAATTCACTCAGTTCGTTGATCACGCCGTATTCGTACGAATACAGGGAAGGATTGCTCTTAATTTCACGATAGCCCCACGCATAAACGGAGGTCGCGGAGGAGTTCTTATGATATACCTGATACATATCGGGATCGATCGTCGAACCCCATGCAGCAGCCCAAACCTCCAACGAACCGGTGGACAGCTTTGTCAGCGCTTGCGAGTCCGCTTTCACTTCAACGTCCCAACCCATTTCGTTGAGAATTTCCGCCGCCTGCTTAAATACCGTGTAGGTAGGGTGTTCGGTGATGGACGCGCCCGCGATCGTAAATTTGATCTTCAAAGCGGAATCGCCCGTCTGAACGCCTGCTTGATTCATATAATCTTGAATCTTCGATTTTGCTTCATCAGCGCCATACCATTGCGTATATTCGTGACCGTTGGGTTTCGAGGTTTCCTTATCGTCCTCAAACGGGTATGCCCAGCTTACCGTGGACATAGGCCAGTCAATCGTACGGCAGGTACCCGGTTCGTAGAATTCAAGCGCAAGCGACGTCTGCATTGCGGACATAATCGCACGACGGATGTACACGTTGGGAACCTTACCCGCGTTGATACCGATATAACCGTAACCAAGCTGCCACGAAGAAAGCTGCTTAAATTCGCCGCTCTTTTCCATCTTTTCCAAACGCGCAAAGTTCGTCTTGGTGAACTGCGGCGTGATATAGTCAACTTCGCCGCTTTCCAGCTTATCAATCGCGTTGGACGAGCTGACAACTTGGAAACGAAGCTTCTTCGCCTTTACGTCGAACATAAAGTTATCGTTCGCCTTGAAGTAAACGACGTTGCTCTTCCAGAAATTGCTTCCCTTCGGCTTGTTCGAGTTAGAGGAATCCGTCGCCATAAACGCGCCGCCGCCTACGGGCACTTCAACGTGTTCTTGGGACTGAATAACCTTGCTCTGGAATTCGTTGCTGGCATATTCGACGCCGAACTGATTGTTCGCGATGTCGATAGGTCTGCCGTTGGGATATTTGCTATCCGCCGAATAGTAATGTGCAGGCGCAACGGTGAACCCGAAGTTATAGATTGCCTTGGGGTCTTGACCGTTTACGGTGATCTGCAATACGTCGTATTCGTCCGCGTTCTTAGGAACGCCGTTTTCGTCGTGGTCGTGCGCAACCTTATAGGTAACGCCGCCAATCTCTACGGACGTTTCCGTCGTGGTGTGACCGAGGGATACGATACCCGAAATGTTAGGGAACGCCAATTCGCCCTCGTCAATGTTGTTGTGGAGCAATACGTCGATCGCTGCACCCGTGAACTGGGTAAGCAGCGTGCCTGCCGTCGCCCAGTAGCTGAGGATATTGTTCAAGCCAGTCTTAACGGTGTCGTTATATACTCTGTTGATCGCAGCTTCTTCCGTCGAATATCTCTTGACGATATCCGTGTTTTCAAACTTTTCGATCTTCGTCTTATCCTTCTTGCCTTGCACTTCTTTGTATTTCGGCGTAATGTACCCTTCATAGAGGAAGAATTTGAAGATATCGCTCTTCAACTCTTTCGCCCATTCGTTGTAGGGCGCGGTCGTCGTATCGAAGGACTCCTTCGCCGCCTTAAAGTCAGACTGCAATTCTTCTTTAAAGGTTTTCAATGCCAAATCATAATCGGCAATCAGCATATCCTGATAATCGTCGTTGGTCATTTTCGCCTGTTCGCTGGTCGAAGCTACGGCGTTTTTATAACCGTCCGTCACCTCGTGTTCTCTAATCGCCGCACGCATTTGTTCTTCGGTGAGACTGAACGAGGAAGAGTTCGCGTCCAATCTACCCTTGTCTTCGAAGATGGTGATTAATTCCAACACACGCAGCTGCGCATACGCAGACGCCTGCATATTGATCTGTTCCATCGCCGCGTCGCCGCCGCCCGAATAGTTGGTTTGCGTTCTATACTGCGACAAGCCCTTGATGTCAATGGAGTACATCGTCGAAGAACCCGTGTAAACGGGGTCGAGATATTCGTACATATTGAACAAAACGTCCTCCATCGTCAAAGGTTCGCCGTCAGAGAACTTCAAGTTGTTCTTAATAACGAACGTATAGACGGATTCGTCCTTTGCCGCGTCGTAAACGGGGTCCTTCGTGAACGCCTTTACAACCGTGGCCTCGTCGTCGCCCGCGACGGGTTTACCCGCTCTGTCCGTGGATAACATGCTGATCTGCGTCATGCCAACCACGTCCATATCCGCGCCCGACGTCGCGTAGAAGGGGTTAAACAAACCGCTTAATTCTTCCGTCATCAAAACGATACTGTCTTTTTCTTTACATCCCGCAAACGAGGACAGGCAGGAGAAGCCTACCACCCCGCAGAGGACGCTGCTTACAATGCGACTTGCTTTTTTCTTAAACATATTTTACCTCCGATTTATTATCCTAAATATTCTCCAATTTCCACAACGCCTTCCGCAATTTGGCAGTTGGTAGGGAATTCCATCGTGATATTCCCCTCCGAATCCACCGTCACCGTTTCGGGATTGACGTTATATTTAAACTTATCCAACAACGAAACGCCATATACGGACAGCTTGATCGGCTTCTTCACCGTGATCCCCGCCGTCTTGCCGTTTGCAAGCACGTTTACGGCGTATTCGCCGTGTAAGGAGATCGCGCCGATCTTAAATGCGGCACCGTCCAACGCAATCTGTTCAATGGTCGCATTCTCGTCGATATACCCTGCAAACAGCCCGAACTGCGCGTTACGCAATCTACCCGCCGTCTGAGCCAAATCAAACGTCACGTTTTCAAAGCTGAGGTTTTTCAACGCCGCCGTTTTCGACAACCCTGCAAACAACCCGCCGTCCGTGTCCCCCGAAGCGTTGGAAGCAAACTTCACCGACACGTTTTTGATGGCAAACGTTTGCCCCGCCGAAGAACTCATACTGCCGTTAAACACATTCGAGCTAAACGCCTTCGGCCACTCTACGCCCGTAAAATCAAGATCCGCCATAATCTCATACAGCCCGTTTGCATTGGCGTTTGCCGCCAGCTGCTGCGCCGTTTCGATCTTGTAATATTCGCCCTGATCCACTACAACGTAAATCTTTTGAACGAAATTAGACGGAGTTCCCGTCGCCATATCCAGCGTACCCGTATGCTCAAAGCTACCGGTGATCTCTTGCGTGCATTCGGGGTCGAGATACGCCTTCTTAAAGGTCGTTCCCGCCACCTTGGGGAAGGTGTATTTGTCGCCGTTTTGGTATTCCGACTGATACGCCATCGCGCCGTTCGACCATTGTGGCAACATAATCGTATCCTTGTCCGCCGTTTTCGAGCCTTCCGCGTTCGTCGTCTTATAATCGAAGGTAGTTGTACCGTAGCACTCCCACTCCCCGCTTGCGTTCTGCACGTAATAATCGAATTCGAAATACGGCACCCAGCCCGCGTACAGCGTCATTTCAAACTTCCCGTCGTCCAGCGAATAATCTACCGTATCCGTTTCGAAATCCCAAAGATCCGAATAGGTATAGGCAGGGGTCCCCACCACGGGCTTTTCGCTTTCCGCCGTCGCGGCATATACGTAAGAGCCGTCCTTCAATTTCGTCAACTCTTCCCCGTAAATATCCACAGGCTTGCCGTCGGAATTCGTCACAATCGTCCTCGTTTGGTACCAGCCCACGCAGGAATAGTCCGTCTTGGTCAGCGTAATCTTATCCGACGCGCTGGTGGGACGGTCTTTGTCCAGAGGATCGGTCAGCTTGATGTGAATTTCATCGTTTTGATCCGCCTCGTATTTTTCAGGGTTAAACAAGTCCATAATCGTAACGCCGGGGCGCTTTAAAAAGTTACCCCCGTTGGCGTCGTAGGTTACGAAAATCTTATACCCTTGCTTTTCGTATTGGTCCAGCGTCGTCTCGCTTGAACAGGCGGTAAGACCTGCACAAGCGAATGCAACGCAACCAACTGCTAACATAAATTTGAGTTTCTTTTTCATACGTTTACTCGTTATCATTTTTCTTATTTTCATCCTCTACGACGTTTTCATCAACGCTTACCTGCGCTTCTTCCACGTTTTCAGGGACAATTTCCGTTCCTTCCGTTTCCGCAACGTTTGCAGCCACGGCAAATTTCTTTTTTCTCAATACGCCCGTTACGGCCACGAATGCCGCCGAACCGACGATAGAAACCGCCGCAATCACAATCCCGACGACGTTTTCCTTCAAGAAGGAAACGAATGCGTTGGGCTTTTCAACCTTCGGCTGTTCAGGCTTGGGTTGAATAGACTTCAAATAGGTCAACGCGCGTTCCGCCGAAACAAGCTTTTCATAATTGCTTACCAACGCTTGCTGATCAATGGAAGGCAACGCGTCGTACGCCTTGCGCGCTTCGACGATCTTTGCCTCATCCGCCAGCTTCACGCTCGCCGACGCGGGCAAGCCTTCAATCAACGCGATAACGTTATCCGTCACCTCAATCGTCGCGTTGCTACCCGCTACGATCGTATCGAAATATTGCGCAAAGATAAACGTTTCGTAGTTTTTACCGTTGGAAGGTCTAACCATCGTCAACTTGTTCTCAATCTTACCGATATAGTTGACAAAGTTCGCCCCGAAGTAGTAATTGCTGGGCGAGCTGGTGGCATTCCACATATAGTAAGGCGCAATGCCCAACCCGTCGTAACCAGCCAAGTTACCCGTCATCGCCATAAATTCGAGGTTGACGATGCTTTCGTCATACGCTTCTTCCAACGCAGGCGCGTCGTAGCTCTTAAAGATTACGACAGCCAAATCCTCACATTCGAAGAACGCCTTGTCGCCAATGGCTTTCAATTCCTTGGACAAAGTAACGTCGCGCAGAGCCGAACGGACGAACGCCCCCGCGCTGATGCGGATCGTGTTCGCTTCCACAACGTAGGATCCAGCCTTGTTTGCCACGGGGTAGGAAATCAGCTCTAACCCGCCGTTGGGAACGATCTGATACAGAACGCCGCCAATGACCTTTACCGTTTCGCTGACGTCGTAATCGAAGGACATTTCCTGCCCGACGACCGCACCGCCAAACTCAACGTTCGCCAGCTTGCCAAACGTTTCGATCAAGTCGGATCGTAGCCATGTCGTTCTGTGAGCCAAGGAGTTG
>JAZKXM010000042.1:0-12644 GCA_045611585.1 Candidatus Scatosoma sp.
CCGTTCGTAAGCAAGGAAGCTTTGTTGCAAAGCAACAAAATATTTCTCTGCGCCATTATCACTTTCGCCGCCAAAGGCGTACCCTTTTTTTCGAAAAACACTTGCATATTCTATGCAACTGTGCTATACTGTTATTATAAAGCGGCGGAGGCAAAAAATGTTTTTATACATAAAAGATTATTTCATAAAAAAACTTTTTCATATTTTGCTAATCGTTTTTTGCTCGTTGACTATGTTCGGCGCGATTTGCTCTCTGTTCGACCTCACAAAGTATCGAGCGGAATTAAAACAAGGCAACGACGACTATTACACCACCAAAGAGGTTGACGGAAATCAGGTTTTTGATATCAGAAAACCTTACACGGAAGTTGTTTACGATACCCATTCCTGCTCAGATAGAAAACTTTTAAGTAAGCATTGTCGAGTAAAAGAATTTACCGTTAAATATTACGTTACTTATTACTCTTCGGTAAACGTTGTCGATACGTTTACCGTCGAATACGGAAACGGATACGACAACATACAAAAATCTTATTCGCTCGACCCCAACAACAGTTTAAGAAAATTCCATTTACGGGCGGAAGTCGTCGATTCTTCTATTGAATTTAGCCCGCAGGCATATCTGCCGCAAATCTTCCTGATTGTCGGCTGTTGCTTCTTTATCGTACCGTCCACAATCCTTCTTTTCAAAATCCGCAAAGAAGAAAACGGCTAAATTTCTCTATAAATGTTAAAAGAGTTGCTTATCACGCAAGCAACTCTTTTCTTTTTAGCCCCAACTTCTTTCCATAATTTTATAGCCAAGCGATTTAAGAAGCTTTGCCGCTTCCAAAGGATCAGCCAGCGTTTCAGCGGGAACGGACGCCTCGTCTTCGGGGATCGTCCAACCGCCCGCACCCTCAAATCGCACTTCGTTAAGCGACGAACAGCCCGAAAAAGCATACATACCGATAACGTCAACCGAATCGGGAATGTTGATCTTCGTCAGCTTTTCGCAACCGCGAAAGGCGTGCGGGGGGATATCGTAAATGCCGCTGGGTATCACAATCTCCGTCAGGCTTTTGCATCCCCAAAACATGCCGCCGGCAAGCATTTCAAGCCCACTTGGCAAATTGACGGTTTGTAAGGAAACGCAATCCTTAAACGCAGAATACCCAATCCCCACTACGCTGTCAGGGATCACTATCTTTTTTAAATTTCCCGAGCCTTCAAACGCGCTACCCGCGATACTCGTCACCTCTTGTGGCAAGGAAAGCTCCGTCGCTTTTTTGCCCGTCGCATACCGAACTAACGTCAAACCACCCTCCCTCTTGTCGTATAAATCGCCGTTTATAGACTGACAATAGGGATTTGCTTCGTCAACAATAAATTCGGAAAGTTCCATACAGCCGCTGAACGCCGACCCGTTAAGCCAATGAACGCCCGCCCCTATCGTTACGCTTTTTAACCCCGTACAATTCAAAAACGCCTCCCCGCATATCTCCTCAACGGAATTTGGAAGGCTGACCGATTGTAAGGCTTTACAGCCGCGAAAAGCGCACGTACCGATACTTGTGACCGTATAGGGAATCTCCACCTCTTGTACGGTACGGCAATAATCAAACGCATACGCCCCGATTTCCACTACGGCGCAACCGTTATAAACAGACGGAACCGTTATCGTCTTAGCGCCGTTCGGGATTACTTTTTGCAAAATATATTCGTTCTCATTTTCCGTCCGTTGGTATTTAAAGGTGGGCTGGCCAATTTCTTCAACCCGTTTGGCTTTGCCAAGCCAACCGCCCGCAAAGCCTACGCCAAGCGCTACCGCCGCCGTCAAAAGGTAGGAAATAAACCTTTTTCTTTCCATACAGCACTCCCAAAACGTTTTTTTCGTTTTTTATTATATCACAACTGCTCCACCATCGCAAGCCTAGAAACACACACGAACGAAAAAAAACGGAAAGTTTTTTACAACTCTCCGTTTTGTTTTGTTAGATAGGCAGCAATACCATCAGGTTGCAGGATACAACGATCAGCACCAATGCGAACGGATAAGTTGCCGCATACGCCGACGCCACGTCGTCCGTTCCCGCTACCGAAATCAGCGAGCCGAGCGCAGGCGTACTGGTCATACCACCCGTAATTGAGCCCAAATTGTTGAAAATAGACAGCTTGAACACGTATTTGCCAAGGATAAACCCAAGCACCATAGGCACCGTCGCCATGATGATTCCGTACACGATATAGATCCAATCGAATGCGGAAACGAATTTCACGCCGCCGGGGATCCCCGCGCCGACAAGGAAAAGTACCAAACCAAGCTCGCGGAAGAAGTTAAGCGTTTGCTTGGACACCTTCATATCAATCTTGCCGAAATGCCCAAAATGCCCCACAATCAGACCCGCAATCAGCGTTCCGCCCGAAGAACCGAAGCTGAAATAATTGCCACCGCCGATAGGCACCTTGATACAGCCGATCAACAGCCCCAAAACAATCGTCACAAAGAACGGGAAGAAGCCGAATTCGTCAAGGCTGATACGCTTTTTGCCGTCCTCTTTGATTTGAATCGTGTTTGCCGCGACAAACCCTTCACGCTCCTTCGCGATATCTACCTTCAAAATTTTCGGCATTACCTGCACGAACAAAACTACGCCAAGCACGCCGTACAAATAGCCGATTCCGTAACCCGCAATAACCTCCGACGCCGCTTCGCCAGCCGATTCCTTCGCTGCGCCAAACGCAGGCGTAGAGGTAAGCGAACCAGACAAAAGCCCCGTACCCATTGCGATACTCATATCCCCGTCGATCCAAGACAGCAAAATGGTAATTACCACGCCCGACAGCACGATAATCGCGCCCATCGCAACGTAGGACATCATGCTCTTGTTAAACGAACGGAAAAACTTGGGGCCCGCGATCAAACCGACCGCCGTTACGAACAAAACCGTACCGATGTTGGAAACGGTGCTTAAAACGCTTTCTACGGACGTTTTGCCTATCCCCGACAGTTTGGTCGTGTCCCATAAAACTATCTCTTTTTTGCCTATTTTAAAGCGACATACAACCTCTTTCGTCGCTTCCCAAATCTCCTCGTCGCGACAAAGGAAGAAAATCACGCCCGCAACGATCGCCACAAGCAACACGCCCGCCGTTCCAAGTGAAATTCCTTTGATCTTGATCCCGCCCACCAAAAAGCCGAGCACGACCACGACGAAGATTACGAACAGCGTTGTCAACAGCGAACTGAGCGTCACGCCAAAATATTCCATAATAATAACCTCCGAATACTATTTTACGGACGAAAACGCACAAAGCGTACCTTCGTGCGTTTTGTCCTACTCTATTTTATTTTCCTTTTTTTAATTTGCCTTTCTTCTATAATCGGGCAACAGCTTGGGGGAGCATACCTCCGAAGAAATACCAGCCTCGTCCAATTCTTTCTCAAATTCGTCAACGTGGGACAAAGTAAGCTCTTTCAGTTCTACGCTCTTCCACTTTTCGCCCGCCTGCTGGCCTGCGTTTCTGCCAAATACGATAATATCAAGCAAGGAATTCCCCATCAAACGGTTCGTCCCGTGGATCCCGCCAACCGCTTCGCCCGCAACGTACAGATTTTCAATGCACGTCATACCGTTTGCGCCGATATCAATACCGCCGTTTTGGTAATGCAAGGTGGGATAAATCAAAATGGGTTCTTTGCGGATATCAATGCCGTATTTCCCGAACATACGAAGCATAGCGGGGATGCGCTTTTCAATCGTGCCTTCGCCGTTTAAGATGTCGATCAGCGGTGTATCCAGCCAAACGCCTTCGCCGTCCGTCGTCTTGATTCCGTTGCCACGCGCACGACATTCGCGAATGATAGACGACGCGGTGACGTCACGCGTTTCCAACGAATATACGAACGCTTCGCCGTCTTTGTTGACAAGCTGTGCGCCAAGCGAACGCACCTTTTCGGTAACCAGCGCACCGTAGATTTGCGTAGGCTCTGCCGCGCCCGTAGGGTGATATTGCAACGTTTCGGGGTACAGCAATTTTGCGCCCGCACGATAGGCAAGCACCAACCCGTCCGCCGTCGCGCCGTAATGGTTGGACGTGGGGAAGCCTTGATAATGCAATCTGCCCGCGCCACCCGTTGCGATAACGACCGTCTTTGCGCGCGCGATCAGGATTTCTTTGGTTTCCATATTCATCAGCACCGCGCCCGCAACCTTGCCGTCCGTGTCCTTGATCAGCTCGATCGCCGCCGTAAAATCGACGACGGTGATGCCGCGGTTAAACACTTCGTCACGAAGGGTACGCATAATTTCAGAGCCCGAATAGTCGCGGCAGGCGTGCATACGCTTTCTGGAAGTACCGCCGCCGTGCGTGGTGACCATCGTGCCGTCCGCTTCCTTATCGAACATAACGCCCAGCTTGTTCAGCCACAAAATCGCCTCAGGCGCTTCGTTTACCAGCTTATACAACAGCTCGGGCTTGTTTTTGAAATGCCCGCCGCCAAGCGCGTCCAAATAATGGGTCGCAGGGCTGTCGTTGGGCTTATCCGCCGCCTGAATACCGCCCTCTGCCATCGCCGTATTTGCATCCCCTAAACGGAGTTTGGTGGCGATCATAACGTTTGCGCCGCGTTCGTGCGCCTCGATTGCCGCGGAAGAACCCGCGCCGCCGCCGCCGATTACCAACACGTCCACGTCATAATCAATTTTCGTCAGGTCAATTTCCATATCTTTGATACGGGAATGCCCCTGCAACAGGTCAGCCAGCTCGTGCAAGACCTTTCCGCCCTTATTTTTGCCAACCTTCAATTCTTCATACGCCGAAGTGATATAATCGGGGTGGAATTCCGCCAGCACCGCGTCCTTTTCCTCAGCGGTCATGCGTTCGTGCAATTTTTCGATACGGGAAGGGCGGCTTGCTTCTACTTTCTTCATAGATTCAAGTTGTTCTTGTGAATAATGATACATACGCCTCTCCTTATTTTTCGATTTCTCTGTGGTTGTACAGATTCTTCTGTTCTTCCAACGGGGTGTTCATAATCGCTTCCAACGCCGCCTTGCAATCCCCTCTGTCGATCTCCGCTACGCGGTCGATAAGGTGCTGCGTTTCGGCAGCGACGTATTTGCCCGTCAAACCACGGGTCAAAAGCGCCACCTGCGGATGGGAAATACCCGCAGGGCAACGGGAAGAGCATACGCCGCACATAACGCAGTCAAAGCTTTCTTCCGCCGCTTTTTCGTATTCGCCGCGTTGCGCGTAAGCGATATATTGCATAACGTTCAGCTCTTGCGTGCAGCTCTTGGTGCAGGCGTTACAGCCGATACACGAATAAATTTCGGGATACAGCTGCATCATGATCTGCTGCGTAGGCTTGATTTGATTAATGTCGTAAACCTGCTTAACAAGCGGGAAGAAGGGCAACGTCGCCACGTACATTCCCTCCTCTACCTGCTGTTGGCAGGCAAGGCAGGATTTCAGCTCTTGCTGGCCGTGAATACGGTAGATCGTCGCGCACGCGCCGCAGAACCCGTTTCTGCAACCGCAACCACGGACAAGCTGATACCCCGCGTATTCCATCGCCTTCATAATCGTCAAACTTTCCGGAACCTGATACCGTTTTCCGAAAAGATATACGTTTACCATATTTTCCATTTTTTTCTCTCCTTAGTACTCATTGGGAAGTTCGTCCAATTCCGTCATACGGAATACGGGACCGTCTTTGCAAACGAACTTGTCGCCGACGTTACATCTGCCGCATTTGCCAACGCCACATTTCATACGCAGTTCCAGCGTCGTGAAGACGTTCGATTTGTCAAAGCCAAGCTCTAACAAGCCTTGCAAGGTGAATTTAATCATAATGGGAGGCCCGCAAAGCACCGCCGTCATATTCGGGTCTAAACCAAGCTCCTTGACGTACGAAGGCACAAAGCCAACGTGTCCGTCCCATCCATCTTGCGGGCGGTCGATCGTCAAATAAACCTCGGTATTCGGCTCGTTCATCCATTCCGTTTGGATTTCTTCGATATCCACGAGATCGTCCTTACTTCTCGCGCCGTAAACAATCACCACTTTCCCGTAATTTTCGCGGTAGTGGCGCACGTAATTGATAACGCTGCGCAAAGGCGCAAGCCCGATGCCGCCTGCGATAAACAGCAAATCCTTGCCCTTAAAATCTTCTTCCACGGGGAAATTTCTGCCGTAAGGCCCGCGCACGGTCACTTGCTGACCTGCCTCCATAGAGTGGATAACCTCCGTCACGCAACCGCATTTTTTGATGGAAAATTCCATATATTCTTCGTTCGTCGGCGAAGACGTGATAGAAAACATACATTCGCCAACGCCGGGAACGGAAACCATCGCGCATTGACCAGGCATATGCGCAAACAGCTTTTTGCCGTCCGTACCCACTACGCGGAAGGTCTTTACGTCGGGCGTGTCCTTACGCACGTCCGTGATTACGCCTACTTTCGGAATGAGAGTTTCATTCATCATTTTTCTTACCTCCCAACGTCTTGATTACTTTTACGATATTGAGGTTTTGCGGGCATTTGTTCACGCATCTGCCGCACCCCACGCAGGAATACAACCCGTCGTTTTGCGAAGGATAGTAAACCAGCTTGTGCATAAATCTTTGACGGAACCGTTGCATTTGCGTCGTACGGCTGTTGCCGTGCGCCATCAACGTAAAGTCCGAATACATACACGAATCCCAGCAACGGTACCGCACAACCCCTTCGTGCGTTTTAAAATCGCGAATGTCAAAGCATTGGCAGGTCGGGCAAACGAAGGTACACGTACCGCAGCCAAGGCAAGCTTCGCTCATTTCTTCCCAAGCGGGATCGTCAAACAGCTCATTCAGGTTTTCGGGTTTAAAGCGGGACAAATCCAGCGCGGAGAAAGGCAATTTTTCGATAATCGCTTTCGTAGCCTCTTGCTGCGCCGCAACCGCTTCTTCGCCGCCTTCTTCCAAAAGGGCTTTCACCGTTTCCGTCAGCGCTTCGCCCTTTTCCGTATTCGCTTGCCAATACAGATATTCGTTATCCAGCCACGTCGTTACGTCCCCTTGGGGATCGGTAGCGTCGATCCCGAACGCCTTACAGAAACAGCTTTCCTCGGGACGGGAGCAAGCCAACGTTACGATAATGCAAGCGTTTCTTCTGTTTTGATAATAGGTATCGACGGGGTCGGCAAGGAATACCTTGTCAAGCACCTCAATCGCCTTATAATCGCACGCCTTAACGCCAAACGCGACGAATTGCTTTTTTTCTTCAAAGTTTTCGCGGACGTCGATAATTTCGATATTTTTGCCGTCCGTTTTGAACTTCATCATGTTTTCCGTCTGCGGGAAGAACATATTTTTGGGGGATTTAACCGTCTTTAACGTTTCCAAGGAAACCTCTTTGCCTTCCCCCCAAACGTGAAAATTGACTTCGCCCGCCTTCTTGACGGGGATAAACAGCCCCATCGTTTCGGCTATTTTTGCATACAAAGCATTCAAATTTTCTTTCGCAATCTTAAACATTATTTCGCCTCCCCGTTAAACACGTCGTTCGGTTCGGTGTCCCCTTCGGTGTAAGAGGTCAAAGGCGTTGCGCCTTCCGCGCTCTCCCCTGCGTGGAACGTTCCGTACAAATTGTCGATATCCTTGATATATTTGCGGTTAAGCAAGTGCAAAGGAATGTTTTGCGGGCAAACGCGCGAACATTCGCCACAGTCCGTACAACGACCCGCCACGTGGAACGCACGAATGATATGGAACAGCTGTTCCTCAAACTTGTCGTCGTTCGCTTTCGCCGCAATCCCCGACGCGGGATTGTCAAAGACGCATTTCACACAAGAACAAGCGGGGCAAACGTTTCTGCACGCGTTACAACGGATACATTTTTGCAGCTGAGCGCGCCAGAACGCAAACCGTTCGTCCTCCGTCATCGCTTCCAACTTTGCCACTTCCTCAAAACGGTCGATCGGCTGCGCCGTGCGTTCGCGGAGGATAATTTCTTCGTCCTTCACCTGATGCGTCTTGTTGCAGACAAGACATTTTTCCAGCTTCACCTCTTGTTTTGCAAGCGTGATTTCTTCCCCGTAGATGGTCTTTACGGTGATTTCCGTTTCCGTTTCGTCCATCTCGACGATGCCCGTCACCCCTTTCGCCTTGATCTTTTCGATATTTACCTTTCCAAGACACTCAATCGCGATCACCAGCACGTTTTCGCGCGCAATACGGTGCTCTTTGACCAGCTGGTTAAAGCTGTACGTATCGCAAGGCTTTAAAAAGACTGCCGTCTTGCCCTCTTTCTTGCTGATATTGATAAGATATTTCGAAAGGTTGGCCCCGCAAAACCCGTTATATACAAAGGAGTTCAGCTCCTCTACGCTTTCAAACGTAGCGGGGACGGGATCGTGATAAAATTCACCCTTTTTCCACCCGACAACGCGCGCCACCTCGCCGCTTTCCAGCAATTCCTTCGCGCGAGCCTTCATTTTCAATTCAACGTCGTACATCTTATTCGCCCTCCTTTACTCTGAGGTCGGTCAAACGCTTGTTTTCGCCAAGCGCCGTCACCGTTTTCACAAAATCGTTCATAACGGCGGAGAATTTTGCGCCTTCCGCCGCGGAAACCCATTCCACGCGCGTACGTTCTTTTTCAATGCCCATATAATTGAGCATACTGAACAGTAAAGCCATTCTTCTTCTCGTATAATAATTGCCCGTCACGTAGTGGCAATCGCCGGGGTGGCAACCGCAAAGGATAACCCCGTCCGCGCCCTGCTGATACGCCTTCAAGATGAACATCGGGTTCACGCGGCAAGAACAAGGCACGCGGATAATTTTCACGTTTGCAGGGTACGTCAAACGGCTGGACCCCGCAAGGTCTGCGCCCGCATACGAGCACCAGTTACAGCAAAACGCTACGATATTGGGAACAAACTCTTTCTTTTCCGTTACTTCTTGCATATCGCTTCTACCTCCGACATAATTTGTTTGGAGCTAAATCCTTTCAGATCCATCGCGCCCGAAGGGCAGGTAACCGTACAAGCGCCGCAACCTTGGCAAACCGCGGGATTGACGTTAGCAACCCTACGAATCTCCGTCTTGCCGCCGCCCAAACGGAATTCCTTATCGACGTAAGTGATCGCACCGTATGCGCAAACGTTGGCACATTGGCTGCACCCGTTACACATCGTTTCGTCGGGCGTCGCCACGCAAGGATTCGTCTTTAATTTATCCTTGACAAGCAAGCCGATTACCTTCGCCGCACAAGCGGACGCCTGCGAAACGGTTTCGGGAATGTCTTTCGGGCCTTGGCATACGCCCGCCAAATATACGCCCGCCGTAGGGCTTTCTACGGGACGAAGCTTCGCGTGCGATTCGGTCAAGAAATTATTGGTGTCGATACTTGCCGTCAACAACGTCGCAACCTTTCTAACCGAAGGTTCGGGTTCGATAGCCGCCGCCAAAACGACCAAGTCGGACTCGATGGTGATTTGCTCGTTATCAATAAGGTTAGAACCCTGCACCATCAGTTTGCCGTTTTCGTTATAGACCTTGCCGACCATACCCTTGATATAATCGACCCCGTACTGCTCTACCGCGCGGCGGTAGAACTCGTCATAGTTTTTCCCCGGCGTACGCACGTCGATATAGAAAACGTGTACCTCCGTATCGGGGTATTTTTCACGAATCAGCATTGCGTGCTTTGCCGTGTACATACAGCAAATCTTCGAACAGTACGGCTTGCCGCAACCGCTGGTATCACGCGAGCCTACGCATTGAATAAAGGTGATTACCTTCGGGTGTTCGCCGTCCGAGGGACGAAGCAATACGCCGTTCGTAGGGCCAGCCGCGTTCATCAATCTTTCCAGCTCCAAAGACGTGATGACGTCCTTGTTGTCCGCGTAGCCGTATTCGTTGTACGCCGTCAGCTCGATCGGCTTAAAGCCCGTCGCCACGACGATTGCGCCGTATTGGCGTTCGATAAAGGAATCCTTCTGTTCGTAATCAATCGCGCCCACGCCGCAAAATTTTTGACAGATTCCGCATTTGCCCGTTTTCAGCTTAATACACTGCTGCGGGTCGATCACCGCCACGTTGGGGATCGCTTGCGCAAACGGAATATAAATAGCGGGACGGTTGTTCAAATTCATATTGAATTCGTTAAGTCCTTTCTTGGACGGGCATTTTTCCATACAAATCTTACAACCCGTACACTTCGTTTCGTCAACGTATCTCGCCTTGCGACGAATCTTCACACTGAAATTGCCCACAAAGCCCTTGACGTCCTCTACCTCCGAATAGGTAAGGATGTCGATTTTTTCGTGCTGAGCGCAATCAACCATCTTGGGCGTTAAGATACACGCCGAGCAGTCAAGCGTGGGGAAGGTTTTGTCCAGCTGCGCCATTCTGCCGCCGATCGTCGCGTTCTTTTCGACGATATCCACTTCAAAGCCCGCGTCCGCAATATCAAGCGCAGCTTGGATCCCCGCGATCCCGCCGCCGATCACCAGCGCACGCTTTACAACGGGGCTTTCCCCTGCCGTCAAGGGCGCGTTCAATTTTACCTTCGCAATCGCCGTGCGAACGAGAACAATCGCCTTTTCTGTCGCCTCGTCCATATCCTTATGAATCCAAGAACAATGCTCGCGAATGTTCGCAACCTCTACCATATACGGATTCATGCCCGCGCTTTCCGCCGCCTTGCGGAAGGTTGCTTCGTGCATTCTGGGCGAGCAAGCGCCGATAACAATCCCCGTCAAGTTATGCTCCTTGATTGCCTGCTTGATCAGCTGTTGCCCGTTTTCCGAACACATATATTGATAGTTTTCAGAATATACGACGCCAGGTTCGCTCTTGATAACCTCGGCGACCTTTTTCACATCTACCGTCGCCGCAATGTTACTGCCGCACCAACAAATAAAAACACCTATTCTTTGCATTTTATTTACTCTCTTTCTTTAGATTTTCAATTTTTTATAACTTTGATCGACTTTTCTTACTTGTTGTACTTTCTGTACGCGCTGACAAGCAGCTGTTGAGGGATCAGCTCGTCAACGATGGGCGGGATCTCCTCTGCCTTGATACCGTTCTTGCCTTGCATCCGCACGACGGTATCTCTAACCGCCTCTACCACCGCCGCGGGCGCTACTCCGCGAGGGCAACGCTCGACGCACGCCATGCAGGACAAGCAGTTCCAGATCGCCTCGCAATTTAACAGCTTTTCAATCTTCCCCTGGCCCAACATCGTTACAAACTGGTGCGGCTTGATATCCATCTCTTTAAACGCGGGGCATCTACCAGAGCATTTGCCGCATTTCATACACTTTCTTACGTCCGTGCCGCTGATCCGTTCGATATTTTCTTTGCGTTCTTCTTTCGTCATTGTTGTACCCCCAACGCTTCCGCAAGCAGCTCCGTAAAATATTTCACGGGCAAAATCCCGCCGCCGTTCACCTGCAAGTTATACAGGCACAACGGACAAGCCGTGATTACCTCTTCCGCGCCCTTTTCCTTGGCGCTTTGCAACACTTTTTCACTCTTTTTCTTAGGCAATTCGCTATTTTTCAGAGCGACGTATGCGCCGCAGCATTCGTTACGGAAGGGATATACGACGGGCGTGCCGCCAATCGCACGGATAAAATCCTCGATGATCGTCGGATTTTCGGGGTTGTCGAACGCCATTACGCCGCTGGGGCGCAAAAGCAAACACCCGTAATACGCGCCGATTTTGCGCTTGATAGGGTTGACCACCGCCTTTTTGATGTTGTCAAACCCAACCACGTCTTTCAGCATTTCAAGATAATGCAAAACCTGCGTTTCTCCTTTGTAGGGCTGATCCAGCTTCAAATAATTGTTCGCTCTAAAACAAATATCCTCGTTGGTTTTCATGTCCTCGTTCGTGCGCTTGATCACATTGTGGCACGCGGAACAAAGGGTCAGCAATTTACCGCCGTTGCGCTTCGCGTGATCCAACGCGCGCACCGCCGACAGCTTAGTTGCGATCTCGTCCGTACCCATCGGATACACGGCGCCGCAGCATTGCCAATTTTCAATTTCTTCCATCTCTACGCCCAAAGCCTCGGCGCAAAGTCGGGCGGTGACGTCCAAATCCTTCGCCTTGGTTTTCAGCGTACAGCCGGGATAATAACTTATTTTCATACCGTAATTACCTTTTTCGTTAAATTTCGATTTGCGCAATAACGCCTTTCAAGACTTCCGCACTCGCTTTCATCTTTTCAAGCTCTTCGTCGGACAGCTTGGGGGTCAAGCGAGTGATAACGCCCTCTTTCCCAACCGCGCAAAGCGTTGAAAGCGCCACGTCGGAAATTCCGTATTCCCCTTCCAACACCGTCGATACGGGCAAAATAGTATAAGCACTGGAATAGATGCTGTTGACGATCTGCGTTACGCAAGCCGCAATCCCGTAGAAGGTCGCGCCCTTGCCTGCGATAATTTGTCCGCCCGATTTTTTGACGTACGTTTCCACCTCTTCCTTGCTGTACGGGGTAACCGTCAACACGCCTTTATCCGCAAGCGTGTCTTCGTATTCCTCCAAAGGAATCCCCGAAATGTCCGCCGTTGACCACGCAACGAAGGAAGAATCGCCGTGTTCGCCCAAAACGTAAGCGTGAACCTGCTTTTGGTTGACGGAATACAACTCCGACAGTCT
>JAZKXM010000043.1:0-7206 GCA_045611585.1 Candidatus Scatosoma sp.
GAATTGAAGGAAAGCGTACGGCTTGGTCAGGATATGGACCGCGACGGGTTTTTAAAGCCCCAGCGCGTGGCGGAAACGATCAAGACGTTGAAAATGTTTAAAAGACTTTGCGACGCCAGCGGCGTGGAAAGGATTATTCCCGTGGCGACGGCGGCGGTTCGGCGCGCGAAAAATCAGCGCTCCTTTTTGGATGAAATTCAGGCGACCTGCAATTTGAAAATTAGAGTGTTGTCCGAAGAGGAAGAAGCGATCCTCGTCTATCGCGGGGTAATCAATTCGATGGATATCCCCAAAGGGCTTATTTTGGAAATTGGCGGCGGCAGCACGAAAATTGTCTATTATAACCGCAGAAATATGCTTAACTACGCAACGTTGCCCTTTGGCGCGGTGACGCTTACCGACTTGTTCGCGAGCAATTCCACCTCCGAAGAATCGGCGGCGCACGTGGAAGAATTTTTCACCGAACAGCTGAAAAAGCTGCCTTGGTTGAAGGAAATCGACCCCGAAACGCAAATGATCGGCGTTGGCGGGTCCTTCCGTAATTTGTTTAAGATTATTAAACTCGTTAAAAAATATCCTATGGATACCGTTCACAATTACGGCGTGACGGTGGACGACTTTACGGGCATCTACAATATGGTAAAGGCGCTGGACGTGGAAAAGCGCAAGAAGATCAAGGGGCTTTCCCCTGCCCGCGCGGACATTATGCCCGCGGCGATGGCGATCGTAAAGGCATTCGTCGAATATATGGGCATTGATCGCTTTACGCTGAGCGGATGCGGACTTCGCGAAGGTATGATGGTCAATCAGGCGCTGCCCGTTACGTTGGAAAAACCTATCTCCGACGTGTTGGGGTATAGCCTTAATACTCTTATTAAATACTACGGTTGCGATCAAAAGCACGTCGAACACGTGGTGCAGCTGTCCATTCAGTTGTTCAAGCAGCTGCGAGTGCTGCATAAATTCTCCCGTCAGTACTTAAAGGTGTTGAAGATCGCGGCGTTTATGCACGATTGCGGAATGCGTATGAAATTTTATAACCACGCGAAGCATAGCTGGTATATGACCTTGAATTCGTCCATCTTTGGCGCGACGCATCGCGAGATCGTGTTGGCGGCGTTTGTGGCGGGTTGCCATAAGCGGGAGGACGTCAATATGGCGGATTGGCAGAGATATAAGGACGTCGTGCTGGAGGAGGATTTGGACGCGGTGAAGAAGCTGGGCGTGTTGCTGCGTATCGCGGAGAGCTTGGACAGAAGCATGTGCGGCGTCGTGACGGGCGTAAATTGCGACGTTTTGGGGGATTCCGTCATTATGAAAACGGAAGTGACGGGTGACGCGGCGTTGGAAATCCGCGACGCTGAAACGGCGAACGGCGAATTTAAAAAGGCGTTCAGGAAAAATTTGGAAATTTTGTAAGGAACAAGACAAGCCGTTTTCGCCGTTGGGGGAAAGCGGCTTTTCCTGTCTTTAAATAAACGCGCAACAGCGCAACACGGAGGGGGCTGTATGGAATTTATTTTGGCAAGCGCGTCTTCGCGCAGAAAGAAACTGTTTACCGAGCTGGTGGAAAATTTTGAGGTGATCGTTTCAAATTTTAAAGAAGAGAACGTCATTGAAGATATGCACCCCAAAAAGCTGGTAAAGGTGTTGGCGGAAGGGAAGGCAAAGGACGTACTTATGCGCGAGGGAAACGAGGGGAAAATCGTCGTTGGGGCGGACACCGTCGTTACCTATCATAACGAAATTTTAGGAAAGCCGCGTAGGGATTCGGAAGCGGTGGAAATGCTGAAAACTCTGTCGGGAAATAAACATATCGTATATACGGGCGTGTGTATCGCGTTTATGGAAAACGGACGGGTGAAAACTCTGTCCTGCGTAGATAAAACGGTTGTATTTTTTGAAACCCTGACGGACGAATTCATCAAAGAATACGTAGCGAGCGGCTCGCCGCGCGACAAGGCGGGCGCGTACGGGATTCAGGACGGCAATCTTGTGAAAGGGATCAAGGGGAGCTATACCAACGTGGTAGGCTTGCCGTTGGAAAAGATGGGAAAACTGATGGAGAAGCTGAAAAAACGGCTGGGCTAAAAAGGATTTTATTAGGGAAAGGAGTAGGGGTATGATTAAGCTGGCAATAGATCTTGGGTCGTCGATGACGAAAATTTACCGTGCGGACACGGGAAACGGAATCGTCCTCGTCGAGCCTTCTTGCGTTGCGGTTTGCGGCGAAGAACAAGAGATCAAGGCGATCGGCAAGGACGCGAAAAAGCTGATCGGCAAAACGGCGGAATATACCAACATTGTCTTTCCCGTGTATGAAGGCGAGATTGTAGATGGACGGCTGGCGGCGGCGATGCTGAAAGAGTTTTTGAACCGAATCGGTGTGGCGCACGTCGGGCTGAAACGGTCGCAGGTCGTTTTTAACGTGCCTTGCGGCGCGTCCGAGGAAACCCTTTCCGCATATGCCGCTTTGGCGGAGGAATGCGGTTTAAAAAAGGTGTATTTTGTCGAAACTCCTTACCTTGCGGCGATCGGCGGGGACGCGGTGTTAAGCGATTCGAACCCCGTATTTTGCATTGATATCGGCGGCGGAGTGGCAAATATCGCGGTGGTATCCTTGGACGGGATCATTGCGGGCTTGTCGATGAATATCGGCGGCAACAATATGGACGCGGGGATCATTTCGCGCATGATGCGCGCTAAGGGCTTGCATATCGGCGCGTTGACGGCGGAACGGATCAAGATGGAGATCGGCTCTCTGTCCGCAAATGCGCGCGGTTCTACGGTGGCGGTGGGTAGCTCGGTTTCTTCCTATCATCCCGCCTCGGCAAACGTAACGGCGGCGGAAATTTCCGATTGTATCAGCGCGTACGTCGATAAAATTTTAGAATATGCGTCTATGGTGCTGAAAAAATTGCCCGCTGAGGTGGCGGCAACCGTCAACCAAAACGGAATTTTTTTAAGCGGCGGTGTGATGAAAATTCCTTTCTTGGCGGAATATATCTCCCGTCGGTTGGATATGCGTATTCACGTATGCGAGGAGCCGCAGTTTGCCGCTATTTTGGGCGGCGGCGCAGTCGTCCGCGATAAAAAGCTGGCGGCGCGGTTGGGCGTATTTCAAGATTAAAAAAATTTTTCCGTTCGTGTGATATACGCGCGCGAAACGGATATAATAAAAAAGTAATTCATTTTAGGAGGACAATATTATGAAAAAAGTATGGAAAGGTTTGGCTTTGGGCTTGGCAACGATTGCTTGCATGGCGTTTATCGCTTGCACTCCGTCCAACTTAGAGGACGCAAAGGACAAGATGGCGAAGGAAGGGTACAAGGTGAGTGCAAGTACCATCGACGCCGACGGTATGGTGGGCGGCTTCACCGCGATCAAGGCGGATGGGGTTTTGGATCTTACCCCTGACACCATTTTGGCATTCTTGTTTGAAAGCAAGGACGACGCGAAGAATTTTAAAGCGGATTTTGAAAGCCTTGTTGGCAAAGATTACAGCCCCGTTCAGGACGGAAAATGGGTATATGCGGGTACGGAAGACGCCATCGAGGATTTTACCGATTGACAAAACCCTTTGCGGAAAATGAACTGAATGCCTTTTGGCGTAAGGGAAAGCGCGATTTTTTGAAAGTCGCGCTTTTTTCGTTGTAAAAAAAATTTTAAAAAAATCGAAAAAATTTTTTAAAAACCCCTTGACAAATAAAAAATCTATGCTATAATAAGGGTACAAAAGGAAAGAAAGTAACAAAAAGTGAAAACTACTTTCAATATTTTTCAGGAGAAAGACCGATGAATAGATAAAATTGCCAACAAGGGTTGGCGGAAGGGACCGTCGGAACACGGTCGAAGGAAAAAGCCAAGTTGGGCAATAAAAAAACAGGAGGGTACGAAAAGCGATGATTCCTGCAAACGAGGAGGCTTGCCGATAACGCCGCGTAGAGATGCGAAAGTTCGGGAAAGGAAAAACGCGTAACACACAAAAAATATAATATCATAAAAGGACGGAAGAGAAAGGCAAACAAGCAAGGCTTGACGAAGCTTTGAGGCTTACTCGGAAGGCGCAGCGCTAAGCGATAGAGGCGCAAAAATACGGAAGGAGGAAGAAAAAAATGATTCGTCCAACTTCAAAAGGGGACACTCCGACGTACAAATGATTGCTGACGGTGGGTCGGCGAAAGAGAGAGAATATTGTTAAAGGAGGTACGGATAAATGATTTTATTCGGGCGGAAGGACAGGTACTTTAACAAAGAAGCGCAAATAGGAGGTTAGACCAATGAACCAAATAACCGAGGGCGTTAAAAAATAAGCGGTAGCCCGAAACAATAGCGGAAAAGAAGTTCTGCACGCGACGTATGATCGCAACCAACGGGTGAGGCGAAAGAAAAAAATGGAACGCCGAAAAACTGAATATGACTATGAAAAAAATCCCTGCGGTGTATGCCGCAGGGTGATTTTTTAAGTAATAAGTAAAAAGGAATAGTGAATAAGTGCGGTAAAAAACAATAAAAAATAGGGGCAGGTGCGCGTTCAACGCATACCTGCCCCCGTCGTTTTGTTTAAAATTCGATTTTTTCTTGGATATATTTGATGGCGTCTTCTACGCTGACGCGGATTTGTTCCATCGTGTCGCGGTCGCGAACGGTAACCGTATCGTTTTCAAGGGTGTCGAAATCGACGGTTACGCAGAAGGGAGTTCCAATCTCGTCCTGACGGCGATAACGCTTCCCGATAGAGCCCGTGACGTCGTACGTCGTGGAAAATTTCTTCATCATCTTCGCGTAAATTTCGTCCGCCTTTTCGCTTAAATTCTTTTGTAAAGGCAGGACGGCGCATTTGTAAGGAGCAAGGAAAGGATGCAAACGAAGCACCGTACGCACGTCCTTCTTTTCTGCGTCAACCACTTCTTCGTCGTACGCGTCGGTGAGGAATGCCAGCACTACACGGTCAGCCCCCAAGGAGGGTTCGATAACGTAAGGCACGTATCTTTCGTTGGTTACGGGGTCGAGGTAATTGATGGGTTTTCCACATTCCTTTGCGTGCTGATTAAGGTCGTAATCCGTTCTGTCGGCGATCCCCCACAGCTCGCCCCAGCCGAACGCAAAATTGTATTCAAAGTCCGTGGTCGCTTTCGAGTAGAAGCAAAGTTCTTCGGGCGAGTGGTCGCGAAGGTGCAAGTTTTCCGCTTTCATCCCAAGCGACAACAGCCAATCGCGGCAAAAATCTTTCCAGTACGCAAACCATTCGAGGTCGGTACCCGGTTTGCAGAAAAATTCCAGCTCCATTTGTTCAAATTCGCGGGTACGGAAGGTAAAGTTTCCGGGGGTGATTTCGTTACGGAAGGATTTACCGATCTGACCGATACCAAACGGAACGCGAAGGCGGGTAGAACGCTGTACGTTTTCAAAGTTTACAAAAATGCCCTGCGCCGTTTCGGGACGGAGATACACGGTGTTTGCGCTGTCCTCGGTAACGCCTTGGAAGGTTTTGAACATCAAATTGAACTTTCTAATCGACGTGAAATCGGAATTGCCGCATACGGGGCAATTAATTTTGTGTTCGGTGATGAACGCTTCCAGCGCGTCGTTGTCCATGCTTTCCACCTTGACGTCCAAACCCTTTTTGGCGACGTACGCCTCTACGAGGTTGTCCGCGCGGTGGCGCGCTTTACAAGATTTGCAGTCCATCAACGGGTCGGAAAAGCCGCCGAGGTGTCCCGACGCCTGCCAAGTGCGCGTGTTCATCAAAATAGCGCAATCGACGCCCGTATTGTGGGGATTTTCTTGAATAATTTTCTTCCACCACGCCTTTTTGACGTTGTTTTTCAGCTCTACGCCCAAGGGACCGTAATCCCAAGTGTTTGCAAGCCCGCCGTAAATTTCGCTGCCGGGGAAAATAAACCCTCTGTTTTTGCAAAGGGAAACGAGTTTTTCCATCGTAACTGCTCTTTTTTCTGCCATAATTTGCTTTCTCCTTAAAAACTTTCCTTGAAGAAATGAATTTTTATTTATTATACAATGTTTTCGCGTTTTAAGTCAAGCGGGCGCGCGGACTTTTTGAAAAAAAGAGTTAAACTTTTCAATGCGCGGCGGGGAAGGCGTGCGCGTTTAGAGTTCATACAACACGAACCGACAAAAAAAGGAAGAAAAAATTAAAAATTTTTTAAATTTTTCGCGGCTAACTTATTCCCTTTTATTGAAAGTTATGGTATAATAAGATGAATAAATTTTTTTGCACGGGAGAGAAAAGTATGTTATCGGATATCGAAATTGCGGAAAGCGCGCAGCTTTCGGACATTCGGGAAGTAGCGAAAACGTTGGGTTTGACGGAAAACGAGTTGGAGCTGTACGGAAAATACAAAGCCAAAATTTCCTTGCCCAAGGGCGCAAAACGGTCGGGTAAGCTGATTTTGGTGACGGCGATCAACCCCACCTCGTCGGGGGAGGGGAAAACCACCGTTTCCATCGGGCTTGCGGACGGGTTGTCTAAAATCGGCAAGAAGGCGTGTCTTGCGTTGAGAGAGCCTTCCTTGGGGCCCGTATTTGGGATTAAGGGCGGCGCGGCAGGCGGCGGCTATGCGCAGGTAGTGCCTATGTCTGAAATCAACCTGCATTTTACGGGGGATTTGCACGCGATCACGGCG
This sequence comes from Candidatus Scatosoma sp., assembly GCA_045611585.1. Classification (GTDB taxonomy): domain Bacteria; phylum Bacillota; class Clostridia; order Christensenellales; family Borkfalkiaceae; genus Scatosoma. The sequence goes on from JAZKXM010000043.1 coordinate 6,649, forward strand.
GCGAACAACCTGCTTTGCGCGTTGATGGACAATCATATTTTCCGCGGGAACGCGCTGGATATCGACGTGGACAACATCTATTTCCATCGCTGTATGGATATGAACGAACGGCAGCTGATCAACGTGCGTATCGGCGGCAAGGGGCGCGGGGTGGATAGAGAGGACCATTTCGACATTACGGCGGCAAGCGAAGTGATGGCGGTTTTGTGCCTTGCGACGGATATTGACGATTTGAAAAAACGGTTGGGGAACATCATTGTCGGCTTGAACAAGAGCGGCGATTACGTTTATGCGAAGGATATCCCCGGGGCGGTCGGGTCAATGGCGGTGCTGTTGAAAGACGCGATGAAGCCCAACCTTGTACAAACCTTGGAACACACCCCCGCGATTATTCACGGCGGGCCTTTTGCAAATATTGCGCACGGTTGCAACAGCGTACAAGCAACCTACGCGGCGATGAGCCTTGCGGACTATGCGGTTACCGAAGCGGGCTTCGGCGCGGATCTCGGTGCGGAAAAGTTCTTGGATACCAAGTGCCGCGCGGCAGGTATCGAACCC
>JAZKXM010000044.1:0-18549 GCA_045611585.1 Candidatus Scatosoma sp.
TGAGCAAATTAAACGTCGGCTGCGAGGACAGAAAAACAGTTGCGCCCGCCTTGGAAAAGGCGGCAAAAACGGGCTCACCCGCCGTCGCGATCGAGTTGAAGGACGGCAGAATCGTTACGGGCAAAACGGGCAACCTGTTAGGTGCGTCCGCCGCCGCGATGTTAAACGCATTGAAGGTGTTGGGCAACATTGACGACGAAATCGAGCTGATCTCCCCCACCGTAATTGAACCCATACAGCGTTTGAAGGTAAACCACATGGGCTCTACCAATCCGCGTCTGCACACAGACGAAGTGCTGATGGCGCTTTCTATCTGCGCAGTCACCAACGAAACGGCACGGCTTGCGTTAAGTCAGTTGGATAAATTGAAGCATTCGGAAATTCATTCCACCGTGCTTCTTTCCCACGTTGACGAAAAGACGTTTAAGGCGTTAGGTATGCACGTCACCTGCGAGCCGACCCGCCACGTCCATTAAAAGGAAAAAATTGATAACGTAAAAACGGATTTGAACGCGCTTGTTCAAATCCGTCTTTTGTTTTGATGTGTAAATTAATAATTGTCCGTCCATTCCTCGTTGTTGTTAATATCAATCTCTTCGGACGCCGCCAAAAACGCTTCTCCGTCCAATGCGATTACGCGCACGGAAACCTCTTCGTAGAATTTCATTTTATCACCCCTAGCCTTATCGTTAAATTTATTATATCACAATTATTTTTATTTGACAAGAGTTTTTGACAAGGTTTTTTCTTTTTAATCGTCCAATTTCATATCCCCGAATTTTATCCAATTTTTCTTGCGCATAAACTCGGAAATCGCCAAATTGAGCAAAGCGGGCAACACGATCATCAACAGCACAATCCCCACGTACCCCAGCCAACCGCTTGTATAATTAAACAAATCAAACACGCCGACCAAGCCGCTTGTACCCATGCCGCCGCCCGACGCGCCGCATTTCAGCTGAAAGACGCACGTCGAAATAGGTCCTAAAACCGCGCTGGATATAATCATAGGCAACATAGTTGCGGGCTTTTTCATAATGTTGGGAATTTGTAGCATACTCGTTCCTATCCCCTGCGCGATCAAGCCGCCCACGCCGTTTTCGCGAAAGCTTGCCACAGCAAACCCGACCATGTGGCAGGCGCAACCTACCGTCGCCGCCCCGCCCGCAAGCAGGATCGCCTCGTAATTCGCCGCGCTGACCGTACCGTTTGCAAAGCCTGTAATTACGGGGCTTGCCACCGCAACCCAGATCGCCGCCGAAGAGGTGGGCATTGTCAAAAGCACCCCCATTACAACGGAAATCACAATCCCCATCACAAACGGAGTGATATCCGTTGCAATAGCAATCAATGCGCCCAGCTGATCGACCAGCCAAATGAAAGGATACGCCACGTGTACCCCCACAACAGACAATAAAAGCGCGCCCAAAGGAATCAACAAAATGTCCAGCTTGGTTTTTCCCGCGTACAGCTGAACAAGCTCTACCACCAACAACGTCACCACGTACGCGCCGATAGGATTGCCGGGTGCACCGAAGGTCAAGGCGGTAAAACCAGGTCCGCCGACGGGCAAAAGCAGCTTATCCGCAAACGCGCCGACCATACCCGCAACCGCCGCCGAAAATACCAGCAGCTTATTTTTGCCAAGCGCGTGCGCGATCCCAACGCCGATCCCAACGCCCATCAAGGATTTTGCAATATTGGCAACGTATAAAAGGAGTTTCCCCCAATAATTGCCCGTACCGCCAACCCAGCCTGCAATCTGCGCCAAAATCGTACCCGCAATCAAGGTCACGAACAACCCCTGCGCCATACCCGAAAACGCTGTGATAAACCAACGCTTCGGCAACGTTTTTACGTAATTTTTCGCCCTTTGCCCGCACGTGGGCTTTTGCGGCGTTTCTTTGCAAGCCGCTTCTTCGCAAGCCATCGTTTCTGTTTCAACCTCTTCGTTTTTGACCACTTCGCTCATTCGATAAAAATTTCTCCTTTTCGGTCTTGGTTGTATTATACAATATCATTCGATAAAAATCAAGCGATTTAACCGCCTTCTTGAAAATAATTGATAAAAATTTTGCGATTTGATTTTTTTGTGGCAAAACCGAAAACAAATTGTAAAAAACCCGTCCGCAAAAAGCGCGGGCGGGTTTTTTTAAATTAAGTTAGAAAAAATTACTTTCTTTCAAAGCTGTCGCAGCAGGTGCATTTTTCCGCGTCGCAATCGCACGTGTTCCCCACGTGGATCTTGGAAAGGGTGCAATAATCGCCCGAGCGGTTATATTTGCACTCCGTTACGCCGCAACCGATGCTGGTGTTTACTTCTTTTTGTTCGTAATTCATAGAAAAATCCTCCTTTTAGTGTTATAAGTATGGACAATTTGCGTAAAGATTATTGACATTTTTCAAAATTTCCTGTAAAATAGTTAAAAAGAATGCGCGCCTTGCAAAACCTGCAAAACGATAAGGGGCGCGTGGGAGGACGTAATATGAAGGTTATACTGAAAGCAGACGTAAAAGGTAGCGGCAAAAAAGGCGATATTATTGAGGTTTCCGACGGGTTTGGAAAAAATTTCTTATTGAAAAAGGGATTGGCTGAGGTGGCAACCGCTAGCGGCATTAATGAAATTACGCAAAAGAAAGCCGCCGAATCCTTCCACAAAGCGGAGGAAGTGAAGGCGCAAAAAGCGCTTGCGGAGTCTTTAAAAGGAAAAACCGTTGTCGTCAAAATCAAGGTGGGCGAAAACGGCAAGGTGTTCGGCAGCGTTACCGCTCAGCATGTAGCGATTGCGTTGGGCGAGATGGGCTTTACTATTGACAAAAAGAAAATTAAGATGGACGGCGTAAAGACGTTGGGGGTGATCCCTGCGGAAATTCGGTTGATGGAAAACGTCACCACAAAGATCAACGTTTCCGTCGAAGCGTTATAAAAACACGGTACGGTTCCTGCGCCCCGCCCATTGGCGGGGCGGATTTTTTTAGGAAGAAAGCGAAAAAAATGCTAAAACGCTTGCTTGCCGAATAAAAATATGGTACAATAAATCGAAACGTATTGAGAGGACGAAACAGCTATGATTGAAAACGAAAACAAAGAACGGTCTGCCGCGCTACCCAAAAAGATTACGGGTGAAGATCTTGCGCCTCAGCGCGACAAAAAAAGCATTTTCTTGTACGTATTGCGGACGGTTTTGGGACTGATATTATCCTCAGGCCTGCTTGCCTTTGCGGCGTACTGCCTGATCGCGCCAAACCATTTCACCATCGGCGGCATTACGGGGATTTCCATTATGATCTCTTACGCGTCAGGCGGGAAAATTCCGCAGAGTATTTTGCTGTTCAGCATCAATTTCCCCCTGCTTGTGCTTGCGTTTTTCTTTGTAAAAAAGAAATTTGCCATTTTGTCGGTCGCAAACATTATTTTGCAATCCATTTGGCTGGCGATCTTTGAAAATTGCGGAATGCCCACCATCGTTTTCCCTGATTCGGGTACGCGTATTTTCGCGGCGATCGCGGCGGGCGTTTGTATCGGCGCATCCATCGCCATCGCATTTAAGCTGGGCGGCAGCACGGGAGGCGTAGATGTCCTTGCCGTAATGATTCAAAAGAAGTTCCCCGCGCCCTCTATCGCGTGGATGATCTTTATGGTCAGCGCGACGGTTATTCTTTCCTCCTTCTTCGTCTTTTATGATAGACAGCAAGATTTGGCGTTGAACTTGCTGCCCATTATGCTGTCCTTGTTTGAAATCTATGTGGAAAGCAAAACGAACGATGCGATGACAAACGGCTTTCAATCGGCTATTGAATTTCGTATCGTCACCGACAAGCCCGAAGAAATTTCACTTGCCGTCATGCACGAGCTGTCCCGCGGCGTAACCGAGCTGCCCGCTACCGGTATGTACACGCATCAACAAAAATCTATGCTGGTTTGCGTCGTCAGCAGGCGTCAGGTTGCCGCGCTCCGTCGGATTATGAAGCAGCACGACCCTAACGCCTTCGCCGTAATGTCCGGCGTATCGCAGGTTTTGGGCTTAGGGTTCTTCCATTCGGAAGACTAAATCAAAAAAAACGCGGCAAGCCTTTTGCCGTAACGGTTGCACGGTTTTTGACAAGGGAGAAACGGCAAAAAATGTCCTTCTCCCCTTTTTTGATTTTTTTGCATGAAAAAAACGACAAAAAATGAAAAAAATCCTTTATTTTCAAGGGATTGCGCTATTTTTTTTCGTTCTACGCTTGACAAGCTGTCATTTATAGGTTATAATAATATTACTTAAAGGCTCTTTCAGGAGATTTTGAGAATCATTTTAAAGGGGATTTAACTCTATGAACAAAGGCGAATTGATTAAAGCTATGGCAGAAAAAGCAGGTTTCACGAACAAGGATGCGGCAATCGCATACGAAGCATTCGTTGAAACGGTTACCGAAGCGTTGAAAGCAGGCGAAAAGGTACAGTTGGTTGGCTTCGGCACCGTTGAAGTGAAAGAAGTACCCGCAAAAACCGGTATCAACCCTCAGACGAAAGAAAAGGTTGAAATCGCTGCTTGCAAGAAACCCGTTATGAAATTCGGTAAAGCGTACAAGGAACTTTTCAACTAATCAATTTTTAAAGCGCAAAAAGGGAGACGGTCGTCTCCCTTTTTTCATTCCTTTTTTTTATTTAAATTTCAAATGCCTTACAGCAACGGGTCTTTGATGATTTTTAAATCCAGCCCCGCCAGCTCCTTCAACGCCTCGTCCATGCCCGTATCCAACAGCGTTTGCGGCGAATGGCTGTCCGTACCAAATACGATTTCGTTGCCGACCTCCGCGGCAACCTCAAAAAATTTACGTTTTGGATACCACCTATTTTCCCGCGAGCCTAACAAATTAACCTCTAAGGGAATACCCATTCGCTTTGCGCCTTCGCAAAGACGTCGGTACTCAAAATCTATGCGTTCTGCAGAATAGGTATAGCCGCATACGTCGGGGTGCGCAAGATACAAAAAATCCCCCGTCGCCAACCCTGAAAGCACCTGCGTCACGTACCAAGAAAGTATATTGTCCTCTTTGCCGCGCGCCACCTGAAGGGAAAGCTCGTTTCCTAAAAAATGCTGCCCCAAAATGAGATAATCGGGGTTATATTCCCGCAAAAACGCCACTTCTTCCTTGTGAAAATCGGGGTAATATTCCAGCTCGAACCCGCAGAGGATGCGGATATCCTTTTCGTATTCTTTCGCGAGCGCGCGCACCGACCCGACGTAATCGGATATTTCCGCCGTCGTCATACGGTGGGTGGAATGCTTTACCCCTTCGGGGAATAAGTACGGCGCGTGATCGGAAAAGCCCAGCGTTTTAAGCCCTGCCTTGATTGCCGCCTCAACGTACTCTTTGTCCTCGCCTTTTGCGTGGTTGCAACGTTTCGTGTGTGTATGATAATTGTACAACATTTCTTTCTCCTTCCTTTCTTCCACCATATTATACCCCCGCCGCTCCCGTTTGTCAAATAAATTTTATGTCATTTTCCGCAAAAGAATTTTCAAATCTACGCGGTTTCGATTGCGCAAATGCGTACCTGCCCCCTTCATTTTTATTTTTTAGTAGCAAAAAGGACCTCTTGATAGAGGCCCTCTTTTTTAGCTTTTTGATTAGAAATCCACTTCCAAATCGTAATAGCAGCACTTGAACAGTTTTTCCATTTCTTCCTGAGAAGGCTGACGGGGGTTAGAGCCCGTGCAAGCGTCCGCAATCGCGTTCTTTGCGATTTCGGGCAGCTTTTCAAGGAATACTTCTTCGGGAACGAAACCTTGTTCGCAAGGATAGCTGTCCGCACCGTAATTTTTAATGCAAAGAGGAATGTTGAGTTGCTTGTTCATATCGCGAAGGTAGGCAATAAGGTTTGCTACCTTTTCGTCGTCGTTTGCACCGCCAAGACCCATATAGTCTGCAATCACGCCGTAACGCTTTTTCGCCGTTTCGTCCTTCGCGTTGAACGCGATTACCTTAGGCAAATACATCGCGTTTGCCGCGCCGTGAATGATGTGCGCGCCGTATTTTTCAAACGCCGCACCCGTCTTGTGCGCCATCGAATGCACAATCCCCAACAACGCGTTGGAGAACGCCATACCCGCAAGGCATTGTGCGTTGTGCATAGAAGCGCGCTTGTCCATATCGCCGTTGTAGGATTTTACAAGATCTTCTTGGATCATCTTGATCGCAAAAATGGCAAGAGGATCGGTGTATTGATTGTTCGCCGTGGAAACGTACGCTTCGATCGCGTGCGTCATCGCGTCCATACCCGTATGCGCAACCAGCTTTTGAGGCATCGTTTCCGCAAGGTCGGGATCGACGATCGCCACGTCGGGCGTAATTTCGTAGTCGGCAAGAGGATATTTGATCCCCTTCGAATAATCGGTGATAACGGAGAACGCCGTCACCTCCGTCGCCGTACCGCTGGTGGAAGGAATCGCGCAGAATTTCGCCTTTTTGCGAAGTTCGGGGATACCGAATACTACGCACATCTGTTCAAACGTCGTTTCGGGATATTCGTATTTGATCCACATCGCTTTCGCCGCGTCGATAGGCGAGCCGCCGCCCATAGCCACGATCCAGTCGGGCTGGAATTTCGCCATCGCTTCCGCGCCGCGCATAACCGTTTCAACGGAAGGATCCGGTTCGATCCCTTCAAACAACTCTACCTCCATGCCCGCTTCTTTGAGGTAAGAAACTGCCTTATCCAAAAAGCCGAACTTTCTCATCGCGCTGCCGCCAACGCAAACCATTGCGCGCTTGCCCTTGAAGTTCTTTAACGCCTCCAAAGACCCTTTCCCATGATACAAATCTCTGGGTAACGTAAATCTTGCCATTTTTATAATATCCTCCAAAAAAATAATTTTTTTACTGTTTTCTTTCCGCGTTTGTACAATTTCTCAAACACACCTTTTGCATTATAGCATACGTTTTTTCACAATGTCAAACAGTTATTCGATAATTGTTAATATTATATCGATAAAAAAGTATAAATTATCAATTGTTGAAAATTTTAACAATTTTTCTTTGGATATATAAGAAACCGAACGCAAAAAAAGCCCTACCGCTTGGGTAAGGCTTTTTTGTTTTAAGAAAAATTATTCTTGATCGTTAGTTTCTTCCGTAGCTGCTTCTTCCACAGGAGTTTCCTCAACGGGATCCTCTTCAACGGGCGCTTCGGTAGCGGCAACCTCCGCTTTCTTCGCGCGTTTTGCCATTCTTGCGTCACGTCTTGCCTGCGCCTTCATTTCCTTCGTCACGATACGAGCCGCGTCGATCTGAGCGCGCATTTCCTGAGGTGTAGGAGGCACGAACGCCGAACCTTCAGCATTTTCTTCGATTACTTCGTAGCCAGCGTCTCTGTTCAGCATGGTAGCTTCCGTTTCGCCGTCGAACATATGAAGGTGGTTTGCGTCGAACGCAAGTTCGATAACGCTCTTAATTTCAACAACCGCACGGCTGGAAATCTTCGCGATCATCTGCGTAGAGTTGTCGATGACGGAGCTTTCTTTGCCTTGGTGGTCAAGTTCGCAATAGATTTGCGTTTCCGCACCCAGCTTTTCGATAACTTCGATACGAGCTTTTACAACGGTGTCGGGAGAGTTCGCGATGAACATCTGATCCTGATGGATATCTTCGGGACGAACGCCGAGGGTGATCGTCTTGCCAGTGTCAAGATATTCTTGAATGTTCTTAATTCTTTCCACTACGCTGTTGGGAAGAAGGATGCTGTTGTTACCAACGAAGTTGATATACACTTTGCCGTTCTTCGAAACGAGGGTGGATTCTTTAAAGAAGTTCATTTGAGGGGTGCCGATGAACCCTGCAACGAACAGGTTTACGGGATAATCGTAAAGGTTCTGAGGGGTGTCAACCTGCTGCATGAAGCCGTCCTTCATAACGACGATTCTGGTACCCATGGTCATAGCTTCTACTTGGTCGTGGGTAACGTAGATGAAGGTGGTGGCAAGTCTGGTATGCAGCTTGGAGATTTCCGTTCTCATCGAAGCACGCAATTTAGCGTCCAAGTTGGAGAGAGGTTCGTCCAAAAGGAATACCTTAGGTTCACGAACGATCGTACGACCGAGCGCAACACGTTGACGCTGACCGCCGGACAACGCCTTGGGTTTTCTAGAAAGGTAGTCGGTGATGCCGAGGATCGCCGCAGCCGCCTTTACTTTTTCGTCGATGATCTGCTTGGGCACTTTACGAAGTTTCAAGCCGAACGCCATGTTGTCGTAAACGGACATGTGGGGATACAATGCGTAGTTTTGGAAAACCATCGCGATATCTCTGTCCTTGGGTACGACGTCGTTCATCAACTTACCGTCGATGTACAGTTCGCCAGAGGAGATTTCTTCCAAACCTGCGATCATACGAAGGGTCGTAGATTTACCGCAACCGGAAGGTCCTACCAATACGATGAATTCCTTATCTCTGATATCGAGACAGAAATTGAATACTGCTTGTACGCCCGAGGGGTACACTTTGTTAATGCCTTTCAGCAAAAGTCCTGACATATCTTTTTCCTCCAAAATCCTCTAATTTAAGGATATATTAATTTCACTACTAACATTTTACTATATTTGCGTTTTTTTTACAATAGACATTTTAACCAAACTTCTTCGGCAGTATTGTATATTTTGCACAACGCCGACCTGATTTGGGTTGATTTTTTAAAAAAAATGATATATAATGTATTGCGTGCGCGAGGAAAGGAAGTTTTTTCGCGTAAAACGACGAGGAGGACGAACGAATGTCCGTCAAAGAAAGATTTTTAAAATACGTAAAAATTGACACGCAATCCAACGAGGAAACGGGAACTCACCCCTCTACGAAAAAGCAGTTTGACCTTGCCAACCTTTTGGTGGCGGAGCTGAAATCGCTTGGCGTTTCCAACGCCTTTTGCGACGAGCATTGTTACGTGTATGCAAGTATTCCCGCAAACGTTGAAAACGCCCCCGCTTTGGGCTTTATCGCGCATCTTGACACCGAGCCCGTTTGCAGCGGCAAAGACGTCAAGCCAGCCTGCACCCTCTATTCGGGCGGGGATATCCCCCTTGCGAACGGCAAAATTATCTCCGAAACGGAGTTCCCCGTTTTAAAAAATTATATCGGGCAAGAGCTGATCGTAACGGGCGGCGATACTCTGCTTGGCGCGGACGATAAGGCGGGCGTTGCGGAAATTATGTCAGCCATCGAATATATTCTTTCCCACCCCGAAATCAAGCACGGAAAGATCGGGATTGCCTTTACCCCCGACGAGGAGATCGGCGAAGGCGCGTCCCTGTTCGACGTCAAAGGCTTCGGGTGCGATTTTGCCTACACCGTTGACGGTGAGGAACTCGGCGAATTAGGCTACGAAACCTTTAACGCGGCAGAGGCAGTGGTTACCTTTACGGGTAAAAATATCCACCCCGGGTCAGCGAAAGGAAAAATGATCAACTGCGCGTTGATCGTAGGAGATTTTTTGGCGGCGTTGCCCGCCGACGAAATCCCCGCCAAAACGGAGGGAAAGGAAGGCTTTTACCACGTTTGCTCGGTCAATGCCGAGGTGGAGCGGGGTGAAGTTCGTTTGATCGTTCGCGATCACGATATGCAAACTTTCCAGAGCCGCAAAGCCTTTTTGCAAACCGTTTGCGCACGTTTAGCCGAAAAATACGGCAAAGACGCCGTACAGCTGCAGCTCCGCGAGCAATATTATAATTGCTACGAAAAAATTAAAGAGCATTTTCACCTTATCGAAAACGCGCGCGAAGCGTTTGCCCGTGTGGGCGTAGAGGTGATCGAAGCCCCCGTGCGCGGCGGTACGGACGGTTGCACTCTGTCCTTTATGGGCTTGCCCTGTCCAAACCTCTTTACGGGCGGGCATAACGCCCATTCCGTTTTGGAATTTATCCCCCTTCCGTCTATGGAAAAGGCGGTGCGGGTAATCATCGAGCTGATAAAAATCTACGCCGAGTTTCAAAAAGAATAACGCGATTTTAAGATAAGATAAACGGAGCTCCCGTCGCGAAAGGGAACTCCGTTTTTTTATGCTTTTAAAAGGATCAAGGCAATGTTTTACCCGTCGCGCGGTAAAGAGAATACCATTCCTCCCGCTCTAACTGCACGTCCGTCGAACGGCAAAGCTCTGCAATTCGTTCAGGCGTGGTCGTGCCGCAAACGACCTGCATCTTCGCGGGGTGGCGAAGTATCCAAGCCAACGCGATCGCCGCGGGCGTACAGCCGTATTTTTCCGCCAAGCGATCCAACTCCTCATTGAGAGTGGGGAAGTTTTCGTTGCCGACAAACACCCCTTTCATCTGCCCGTAATTGAGAGGCGACCAAGCCTGCAACGTGATCCCGCGGAAGCGGCAATAATCCAACAGCTCGCCGCCGCGCTGCACCCCTTCATCCTTGTGCATATTGACGTTCAGCCCTTCGTCAACGAGTCCCGACCGCATCAGCGAAAACTGAACCTGATTGACGGCGACGTTCACCCCGTAGGCGCGCAACAGCTTTAATTGCGCCGCCGAAAAGTTACTGACGCCAAAGGCGCGAACCTTGCCGCTTTCCTGCAATTTTGCAAACGTTTCAGCGATCACCTCAGGTTCCATCAGCGCATCGGGACGGTGCAACAGCAAAAAGTCTAAATACTCGGTATTCAATCGGCGCAAGCTGCCCTCTACGGAAGACGTGATATGTTCCGAGGAAAAATCGTAAAAGCCTTGCCGAATCCCGCACTTGCTTTGCAAAATGACGTCCTCGCGCTTAATCCCCAAATCCTTTACCGCTACGCCGAATACAACCTCGCTGTCCCCGCCGCCGTAAATATCCGCGTGGTCAAACATATTGACGCCGTTTTTTACCGCCTCAATAATCATCTTTTCCACCTGCCGCAAGGGCTTGTCCGCGATACGCATACACCCGACGATCAAGCGCGGCGCGTTGACGCCGCCTACGTTACAGTATTTCATACATTCTTCTCCTTATGGTTATCCCTGCCGCGCCGAAACCCCGACGCGGATTTTATCCAATTTTCGCCACGAGCCTGACAACCCGCTCACCTCGTACACCCGATTCATCGCCACGGGCGGCAATACAGACGCCAATTCGTCCACCTCTTTTTTTACCCTTTCAAGACATACGGAAAACTCTTTTGGGGGTAGCAGGTATTTAAGCACGATCAAAAAAGACAAAAAATCGTTTCTTCCAAACCGCAGAGTGCCATTTGCGTTTCTCGGCGTTTGCAAGGAGGAAAAAATCTCTAATTCCTCCGTCAGCCGCACCGAGGGCAGGGCGGCGCAATATACCCGCTCGCCATGCGCCGCAATATTTCTGAAACAAACTGCCAGCTCCATCATATTGCAAAGTTTCGCACCCGACAAGCCGTATTCGGCGGCGATCTCCTTTTTATCCTTCGGCTTCATCAGCTTCAAAAATTTTGACGCGTTCCCAAACGAAAGAGTGCGAATAAGCGCCCACAAGGGGACGTGTCCGTAAGTGGTCGCGTTATGCGCGACATAGTCGCGATAGGTACTCGCGCCCGATTTCACCGCGTCGCGGAGCGCCTCTTTGCAAGTGGAAATCAGCCATCTGACGTTGCCCCGTTCCCCTTCTTCTGTCGTGAAATTTTCCTCGGCGAGGTATTTGTTTTCATGCACGCCGTAATTTTTACTGAATACGTCCGAAACGAACGCCTTTAACGTACATTCTAAGCTTTGCGCGTATTCGTAAACGATACCGCGCAGGTGCTTGTCAAAATCGTACAATGCCTCTACCTGACGGAAGGTCGTGCCTTGAAAATACCGTTTGCCACCCTGCCGAAACAGTCGGTTATAGCCGACGGCAAAATTGTAGTAGCCCTCCCATTTTAACCGCGCTTTTGCGTGCGCTTCGTCCTCAATCAATAATCCGTCCGCTTTCAGCTTTTCGATTTGTCCGTCCAACGGCAAATACGTTTTTTGACCCGCCTTTTGGGCAGTATAGTCCTCTTTGCCTGCGGAAAACCGATTTCTCTTACCGTAAATACGTTCGTCTTGACTGTTATTTCTCATTTTTCTTAAATTAATACTTCCTTAAAAAACAAAATTAGGGAGTCCATAAATGAACCCCCTTCCGTTCCCGAAAACGAACTTCTCGGAAATCCTTACCCGTATTTTATCACGCTTTTTCGCGTTTGTCAACGGTCTGGGGCAAAATTTTGCGTTAAACGGTCAATTTTCTATTGGAAATGCCGCGTAATATTCTCCCGTTTTAGTCAACTGCACCCGTCCCTGCATATAATCAATCAGCTCCACTTCAAACGCCTCGAAAAGGGATTTTTTGACGGCGAGTTTAAAGCTGACCTTTTCCCCATAATCGGAAGAAAGGTGGGTACAGGTATGCGACGAAATAAATTTTTGTACGCTGTCAATGCCCGTATAATCGACGGTGACAACCAACTCTACGCAGGTTTCCAAGCAACGAATATCCGCCGCCGCAAGGTTTTCCGCCGCCGACGAGGAGTAGGCGCGCACCAGCCCGCCCGCGCCCAGCTTGACGCCGCCAAAATACCGCACGACGACCACCGCCGTTTCAAACAGTTTCTTGTTTTTTAACACTTCTAAAATGGGAACGCCCGCCGTACCCTGCGGTTCGCCGTCGTCCGAAAACCGTTGCAAATTACCCAATTTATCGGCAACAAACGCGTAGCAACAATGGGTAGCAAGGGTGTGCATAGAACGGATTTTCGTCACGAACGCGCGCGCTTCCTCCTCCCCTTCCACGTGCGTAGAATAGGTTAAAAAGCGGGATTTTTCAATTATTTTTTCACTTTCACATTCGCCGAAAACGGTCAAAACTGCCTTTTCCATTCTCTTTCCTATCCCTATGTTGCCTTTGCCGAAAAAATGCAAAAAACGGGCAAAATACCCGTTTTTTGTTATTTTACGATTACCTTTAAATGTACTTTTTTGCCTTTATGCAAAACGAATTCCGACGCGGGGATCGCCGCGTTGACGTCCGTCACCTTATCGTCGTTTACCGAAACGCCGCCTTGTTCGATCAAACGGCGCGCTTCCCCTTTCGATTTTGCAATTTGCGTAGCAACCATCGCGTCAACGACGGTAGTCACCCCTTCAACCTCTTTGGTCAACAGCTCGGCATTACCGCCGCCGAACGCCGCCTTCGCTTGGCTTTCCGCCAGCCTTGCCTGCTCCTCGCCGTGGACCTCTTTCGTCAGCTCGTACGCAAGCACTTCCTTTGCCTTATTGATGCGCTCGTCCTTGTGCGCACACAGCTCCTTGATTTGCGAAACGGGCAGGAAGGTGAGCAGGTTCAAACATTTTTCCACGTCGTCGTCCGCCGTGTTCCGCCAATATTGATAAAATTCGTACGGCGTAGTCTTGTTTTCGTCCAGCCAAATCGCACCCTTCGCCGTCTTGCCCATCTTCTTGCCATCCGACGTCGTCAACAAAGTAAACGTCATTGCAAATGCGGGCTTTTGCTCCTTGATTCGGATTAAGTTGGCGCCAGCCAAAATGTTACTCCATTGATCGTCGCCGCCCAGCTCTAACGAGCACCCGTATTTTTGATGCAAAACGAGGAAATCGTACGCCTGCATCAGCATATAGTTGAATTCGAGGAAGGACAGGCCGCGCTCTAACCGCTGTTTAAAGCATTCTGCCGACAACATTCTGTTGACGGAGAAATGCGCGCCGATATCGCGAAGAAACTCGACGTAGTTCAAATCAAGCAGCCAATCGCCGTTGTCAACGATAATCGCGGCGTTTTCGCCCTCAAAGCTGACAAATTTTGACATTTGCTTTTTGAAGCATTCGACGTTGTGACGAATGGTTTCCTTCGTCATCATACTGCGCATATCCGTTCTGCCCGACGCGTCGCAGATCCTCGCCGTACCGCCGCCGATCAAAATGATAGGCTTATGCCCCGCCTGCTGCATATGGTGCATCCCTATCAGCTGCATAAAATGCCCTACGTGTAAAGAGTCCGCCGTAGGGTCGAAACCGATATAAAAAGGCACGCTTTCTTTGCCGAGTTTTTCGTATAATTCTTCTTCAAACACCGTCTGTTTGACGAAACCTCTTTCGCGCAACGTGTCCATTACGTTCATCGCCATAAATCTCTCCTTCGTTTCCGCTATGAAAACCGCTTAATATAATTTACTATAACGCAATAACTTACTATAACGCTTTATATTTTATCTTATCTATCTTTGTTTGTCAAGCGTTTTGAAGGAGTTTCTCCCGTTGCGCGCCACCTTTCCTTATGTCTTTCCGCCCCTTTTTTAATCCACTACTGTCTTGAAATGACGACACCTTAGGGTTGACTTTTTGTTTTAAAATAAGCTACAATAATTTTACCCGTTTGGTTTTGGTTTTGCACGGGCGGCAAAAGCGGTAAAAAATGAGGAAAAGGAGGGAGATTATGCGGCTTTGCGTTTTGGTAGATACGTTGATGGAATTGCTGGCAAAGGGCAGCGTTACGGCGGGGTATTTGGCGCAAAAATACGGAATTTCCGAACGGTCTGTTTATAGATACCTCAAAGAGCTTTCCACCGCCCTACCGATCTCCATCAAGCGCGGTAGGCAGGGCGGAATTTACCTTTCCGACTGCTTCACTTTGCCGCGCGGATATATGTTAGAGCAAGAATACGAAACGGCGATTGAGGCATTGGACGAGGCGTATGGAAAGAGCGGGGAAGAACGCTTTTTAACGGCTCGGCGAAAGCTTTCCTCACAGCTAAAAAAAGAAATTTACCGACGGTCGCTTACGGGCATGGCCGACAACGTTTTCATCGACGACGGCGGCTGGGAAGCCACCCCCGTCGGGTCGGGTGTGTTGGGCTTGGTTGCCGAATGCGTCCGCACGCACGAAGTGTTAGAAATCGAATACGCCGACGGTGACGAACCGCCTGAAAAGGCAGCCGAAGCAGCCGCCGAAAAGACGCCGTCCTTGGGCGAGCATAACCCGTCAGCCGCGCCCGCTGTCCCGCCCATTCGGTTGCGGATAGAACCGCACGCGTTAATCGTGAAACGGGACTTGCGTTACGTATATGCGTTTTGCCGCGCAAAAAAGGCATTTCGTCTATTTCGGCTTAGCGGAATTTTGACGGCGGTCAAAACGAACGAAGTGTTTTTCCGTCGCCCGTTTAGGCTGGACAAAATCCCCTTTTCCGTTTCCGTTCCCGAACAAAATTTTATCAGCGTTCGTTTGCAAATCGCCCCCGCCGCCTTACCCGAAGCAAAAGAACGGCTTGGGGAAAAGAACGTTCGGCGGTGGAAAAACGAATGGCTTGCCGACCTCACCCTGCCCGACAACGAATTGACGGTGAAACGAATTTTAGAGCTAGGCAACGGTATTAAGGTACTCTCTCCAAAGCGTTTGCAGGAACGGGTAAAGCTTGCTGCGGAAGCGATCGCGGCGCTATACGTAGGGGGTACGTAATCTGCGCAAAAAAGCGCAACAAACCCCGCAGGCGAAAACGCCCGTTGATAAACGCCAACCACTACTCCGCCACCAATTTATCAATCCAGCCAAAAGAGGTGGAAACCCCGCCTCTTTTTTTATTTTCCCCATACCGTGTACGCGATGAACGAGATTTCAAAAGGCAAAATGCAAGCCGCCTCTTTGCCCCTCTCAGCCCCGTGAAAAAGGTTTTTTCTTTTTCGTAGGCATATCGGACGGGCAGTCCGTCTATAATAAATAATAACCGAAAAAGCGGGCGTAAGGAGGAAGAAAAATGAAGAAAATAGCGTTTACGGGCGGGGGGAGCGCAGGTCACGTTTTACCTAACCTTGCCATTATCGACGAAATCGTCCAAAGCGGAGCGGCGGACGTGTGCTATTTTGGCAGCGGCGGAATTGAAAAAAATTTGGTTGCCGAGCGCAAGCTTCCCTATTTTCTTTTTGATTGCCCAAAACTGATCAGGGGAAAATCTTTCGCCGCTTTTAAAAATAATTGCGTGATTTTTTTCAAGCTACGTAAAGCGATCAAAAAAGCAGAAGAAGGTCTGCGCGCATTTCAGCCGAACCTGATTTTTTCCAAAGGCGGGTACGTCGCCCTGCCCGTCGTGCTGGCGGCGCGAAAATTAAAAATCCCCGTCCTCACCCACGAAAGCGATTTGACCCCCGGGTTGACCACCAAGCTAATCGCGCGGAAGTGCGAAAAAACGCTGACCTCCTTTCCCGAAACCGCCGAACGGTTTAAAAACGGAAAGTTTGTCGGCGCGCCCATTCGGCGAGAGCTATTAACTGAAAGCAAATCGGACGCGCGCGCAAAATGGGATATCCCCAAGGACAAAAAAGTACTGCTGATTTTCGGCGGCGGTAGCGGCAGCGAAGCGATCAACGCCGCCGTTCGTAGGCTTGTCCCCCGTATGCAGCATTGTTTCTTTTTACACGCCGTCGGCAAAGGAAATTTGGTGGAAAGCAACCTTAAAAATTATCATCAAACGGAATTCATCAAAGACATGGGTGCCGCTTATGCCGTTGCCGACCTTGTAATTTCGCGCGCAGGCGCAGGCTCTGCATTCGAGATTATCGCCTTAAAAAAGCCCGCGGTATTCATTCCGTTAGAGGGACAAACGCGGGGCGATCAAAAGCAAAACGCGCGCTATTTTCAAAAAAAGGGCTTGTGCCGCGTTTTACCGCAAAAACATTTGGATAAGTTGCAAGAGGAGATCGAAGCCGCGCTTTGTGATCACGCGTTAAAGGACGCCCTTTCCACCTCCAACGTCACCGCAGGAAACGGGAACGTCCTGCGCGAAATTAGAACTTTGTTATGACAAAGTACACCGAATGGGGCGCGAACCCCGCACGCGGCGAGGAGGAATACGCACGCTGGAAAAAGGCGAAAGCGCGTAAACGACGAAAGCGGCGGCTGCTACTTTTCTTGCTGTCCGTACCGCTGGTTGCAATCGGTTTATTTATCTATTTTCAACGCAACGTAACGCGGGTGTTGATCTCTATCAGCGAGGCAACCATGCGCGCCTCCACCGCTATCGCCGTCAACGACGCCGTCTATTATACTCTGAGCGACGAAATGCGCTACGAGGACTTAGTCACCGTCGATCGCGACGAAAGCGGGAATATCGTCGCCGTGTCCGCAAACGTTTTAAAAATCAACAAAATTGCCCGCGACACCGCTTCCATTTCGCAAGCCAACCTAAAAAATTTAAGTCTAAACGGGATCCCCATTCCGTTGGGGGCATTGACGGGCATTGAGGCGTTTGCAGGGTTGGGCCCTAGGATTCATTTCCGAATCATCCCCGTCAGCAGCGTTTCGTGCGATTTTTCCTCCGCGTTTGAAAGCGTAGGCATCAACCAAACCAAGCACACCATTTACTTAAACGTCATTGCCGATATCAGTATCGTTATGCCATCCCGAACCGAACGGTTTTCCGTCCTGACGGAGATCATGGTTGGCGAATTCGTCATCGTCGGCGATATCCCCCAAACTTTTTTACAAACGGATATCTTTGGCGATAAAGCGGTATTGTCCCCGTAAAAAATCCCCCGACGGCTGTTTGATATGCCTGTCGGGGGGATTTTGTATTTCTTTAATTCTTTTTCGTTCTCGCACGGAAGATTAAAGCGGTTAAAAAAGAAAATATCACCGCCGCGGAAATACCCGCGCTTGCCGCCGACAGTGCGCCCGTAAACGCGCCGTAAATTCCCTTTTCCGCACCGCGGATCCCACCGTTTGCCAGCAAATAGCCAAACCCGCTAATGGGTACCGTCGCCCCCGCGCCCGCAAAATCGACAAGGTATTGATACAGCCCGAGTCCTTGCAAGACCACCCCCGACAGCATAAACAGCACCAAAATTTTCCCCGCCGTCAAGTCGGTAAAATTGATGACGATCTGCGCGATAGTACAAATAAGCCCGCCCACCGCAAACGCCTTTAAAAACATAAAACCCATTTCTAAATATTTATCAAACATTTCGTTCTTTCTCCTTTTGCCACGACGGTTTTTATGCCATTTTTGTCACAAAAACGCCGTTCAACGCGTACCTGCCTGCCACAAATTGATTTTTAAACGTTTTCAATCGCTACCGCGTGACAAATACACGGTATGCTTTCCCCTTGCCCGCTAGACACCGTCGATAAAAGCGCGCCCGTCGCGGCAAGCAGCACTCTGTTAATCTCTCTCTTTTTTAATTTATCGAAAATATACGAATTGAATACAACCGCGCTGCACCCCGCGCCGCTGCCGCCTTGAAACTCGTCCTCGATGACGTTGTAAATAATTTCACCGCAATCGATGTGGTTGGGTTGAACGTCCACCCCCTTTTCCCAAAGCAAATCTTTTAAAATACGGCTGCCCAGCGCGCCCAAATCCCCCGTCACAATCAAATCGTAATCGGTCGCCTTTCGGTGAGTATCCCGCAAATGGGTCAAGATTGTACCGCACGCGGCGGGCGCCATCGCCGCGCCCATATTGTTCACGTCCGTCACCCCAAAATCGACTACCTTTCCGAACGTCGCCGAGGTGACGGCAATTTGCCCGCCCTCTTTGGCAAAAAACGCGCCGCCCGCGCCCGTCACCGTCCATTGCGCCTGCGG
>JAZKXM010000045.1:0-20141 GCA_045611585.1 Candidatus Scatosoma sp.
TGGACAGTCATGCCAATTACGTTCAGTTCTAACGAAGGCGCGGGCTTGGGCGCGAGCGATTTGCTGACGGAAACGTTTTCTTTTTTCTTTTCGCGCTGCCACTTGGGTAATTTTTGACCCGTTTTTTCTTTTTCGGCAACGATCAAAAGATCGGAAATTTTACTGCGAACGCGAATGTTTCCGCACAGTACCTCCGCTTCGTTTTTTTGCGGACGAACCGCCTGCACCATGCCTTCCTGACCCGTATTTTTCAAATAGACTTTCGCTCCCGTTTTTAAGGTTGCCGCCGTTGCGGGCAAATGCTGCGGGATCACCCGCTCTTCCTCCTCCGAACGGTAGGCAAGATCGCTCAGCTTGTTTTTCAGCGTGCGCGCCTTGATAAGGTCTGCCTCCGTAAGGTTCTGCTTTTCAAACACCGCCTCTATCTCGGCAAGAAGCTCCTCTGCGTCTGCCGTGCGTTCGTTGACGATCCTACGCGACTCTGCCTTCGCCGTCGTAAACAGCTTTTCCTTTTCCTTGCGGAGCTTTTCCCGCTCTTCCTCTAAAAGGTTCAGCTTTTCCTGCCACTCCGCTTTTAACCGTCCCGTTTCCTTCAACTGCTCGTCCGCGCGAATACGGCTTTCCTCGGCGCTGCGTACGATATTTTCAAACGTTTGCGCCCCCTCGGAAAGGTTGGACAGCGCGTCCTGTAAAATGCTTTCCCTTAACCCCAAACGACGGGAAATGGCAAGCGCGTTGCTCGACCCCGGCAAGCCGATTTTGATCACGTATAAGGGGCGCAAAGTATCCGAATCAAATTCCATACACGCGTTTTCAATTCCGTCCGCGGAAAAGGCAAATTCTTTCAGCGCGGTATAGTGCGTAGTGACCACGCCCGTACAGCCCGTCCCCAAAAGGTAGGATAACACGGCTTTTGCAAGCGCCTGCCCCTCGTCGGGGTCGGTGCCGCCTCCTAATTCGTCCATTAACACAAGACTGTTTTTGTCCGCGTTTTCGACCACGTGAATTACGTTTGTGATATGCGACGAGAATGTGGAAAGGCTTTCTTCGATACTCTGCGAATCCCCCACGTCGCAATAGATCTCGTCAAAGACGGAAATTTCCGCGCGGCGGGCGGGAATGAACATACCGCACATCGCCATCAACGAAAACAGCCCCACCATCTTTAACGTGACCGTTTTACCGCCCGTATTTGGCCCGCTGATCAAAAGAAAGCGAAAATCCTTCCCCAACGATAAAGTGACGGGAACCACCTTTTTGCGGTCGATCAAGGGGTGACGGCCTTGCTCAAACGCGACGATCCCCCTATCGTTTACCTCGGGCTTTACGCACGAATTTTTATACGCGTATTCCGCGCGGGCGTAATAGGCGTCCAGCTCCTCCAATACGCCGATATCTACCGTCAATTCCTCCCCGATAAAGCCCACTCTGCGGGAAAGCTCGCCTAAAATGCGCTCTACCTCCTCCCGTTCGTCGATCGCCAAGGAGCGGAGCTCGTTGTTCATCTCTAACACTTCCTCAGGCTCGATAAAAAAGGTTGCGCCGCTGGCAGAACGATCGTGAATAAAGCCCTTTACGTTGCGCTTATATTCGGCGCGGACGGGCAAAACGTAGCGATTGTCACGCATAGTGACGATAGCGTCCTGCAAATATTTTCCCTCGTTTCCCGTCAAATATTCGCCTAAGCGCGTGCGAATCCTTTCATTCAGCAAACGAATCTCTCTACGCAAGGAATACAGCTTGTCGCTGGCGTAGTCGCTCACCTCCGTTTCGCTGAGAATTTTGGTGGAAATATCCTCCTCTAAGGCGGGGTCAAAATGCAGATTATCTACGATTTCTCTTACGCGGACGATCTCCTCATCCGTCACTGAACGGACAGACGTGTAAGCAATACGCGCCGAGCGCAACAAATTGCCCACCGAAAGCAGTTCTCCGCAAGAGAGCGCCGAGCCCTTTTTGGCGCGCGCGATTTCGTCCCCGAACGGGGAAAAATACTCCACCTTCGACACGCCGTGAGTAAACAGCAATTTTACGCATTCTTCCGTGATGGATAAGCTCTTTTTCACCTCTTGCAAGCGCGCGGAGGGCTGGCAGCCTTTCAACGCCTCTTTGCTGCCGTCTAACACAGCGTATTCTGCCGCAAGAGAAAGAATTTTATTCAGTTCCGTCTTTTCGATCGCTTGAAAATTCATTATTTATCCTTATAACAGTTTGTTCGTTTTCGTATGTCCAAAGGTGTATTTTTGATAGACTTTTTTTTGCGCCTCCCGATCGTCAATAGCCAAAACCGCCGCTTGCCGATCCGTCTTTTCCCGAAAGGGCGTAAGGTCTAACAATACTCCCCCGCTCTCGTTTTTACCCAAAAGGTGGGCGCAATTATAAATTTCAAATCGACAGCCGCCCTCGCCGCCGACGTAACGCCTGACGGGGAATTGCCGTCCTTGCTCGTCCGTTAGCGTGTAATAGCTCTTTTTGTCGCAAGCGGCGCAGGTCCTTTCAAACGGGCAATAGATAAGATCCATCACTTTGATCCCGCCCGACAGCGAAAAGGCTTGTTCGCCAAGCAGGGCGTCTGCTTTTTCGCCGTCTAATTCCTTAGACGGCGCATAATAGGACACGCAAGCAAAGCTCAACAGTTGCGCAAGCGATACTCCGTTCGTCAAATTGAACCCCGTCCCCGCAAACAGCTTTATCCCCAGCCGTTGTGCAAAACGGACTCCGCCGTAGTTTTCCGCATAAATTCCGTCCACGCCCTGCGCGCAAAGCCTTTCGATTGCCGCAAGCTCTAACGAAGTTGCAAACGCGGGATAATAGACGTATTTTTCAAAGCCGCCCTTTTGGAATCTTTGAGGCAGAGGCAAACGGTAATCGTCAGGTTTATAAATTGCAATATCCACCCCCTGCAATCCATCGAAATCGCTTGCGATCACTGCATTCTTTCCGTTCTGTCCCGAAGGGAGATAACGAGGAAATGGAGCGAGGGCAAACGTCGGGCGTTCCACCCTTGTCCGCGCGGCGTACAGCGCCTCGAAATAGGCTCTACGCAAGGCGTTTAAGCGGGATTTTGCCATAAATACGTTGCCGTCAAGCCATATCTTTGCAAATTGTATCTCCACGGGCAAGCCGTCCGTTTTTAAAAAGCAATTTTTAACCTCGTCCGCCGTCAACGCGCTGGTGCTTGCCTTCGACAATGCCTCCTCCGACGATACGCGGACCCCGCCCCCTTCCGCATACGCGGGCTCGCCCACGCGGAAACGAAGGGTAAGCGAAATTTTTTGTTTGTAGCGATCGCACTCCCCTTTTAAAAGCTGTTCGGCAAGCGCGCTATCCGTGGTGACGAACACTCCGTCCCCGTTTAACAAACGGGTTTTTGACGAGATTGTAAAGCCGCGGAGGGCGGATTTTGCATAGACTGCGCCGCCGACCTCTTTGCCCTCGCGCAAGATCTTGAATGCGTCGCCCTGCCTTGCGGGGAATGCGCTTTCTACCGTATATTGCCCGCTTTGCACCTTGACAACGCCCACTTTTTCGCCGATATGACCCTGCACAGCACGGGATAAAAAGCGTTTATCCTGCCCGAACGCAAGCCCTTTGGTATAATTGCCGCGGTTAAACGTCCGTTTCAAATCGGAAAGACGTTCTTTGCGTTCTTTTTCTTCCATTCCGTCCAAGATTGCGCGATAATACCGCACCGCCGCCGCAACGTACTCGCTTCGGCGCATTCTGCCTTCAATTTTAAAAGAGGTAACGCCCGCCTTAATTAATTTTTCGACGTCCTCGCCCACGCACAGATCGGACGGAGAGAGCGCGTATGCCATTTCGTCGTACCCTGCGCGGTCGTAAGCGTACGTTTTGCGGCAGGGCTGTTTACATCTGCCGCGGTTGCCGCTGTTGCCACCCGCAAAAGAGGATAAATAGCATTGACCCGAAAAGCAGGAACACAGCGCGCCCTGCACAAACACCTCCGTTTCGATAACGGCGGCGATCTTTTCGATTTCCTCTATCGGCGTTTCGCGCGCAAGGATTACGCGGGAAAAACCGCATTCCTTGGCGAAAATAGCCCCCTCTTGGTTGCAAACGCCCGCTTGTGTGGAAAGGTGCAAAACGATTTCGGGATATATTTGGTGGACGTATTTCCCCAAAAAGATATCCTGCATAATGACGGCATCTACCCCGATTGACCAAATCTGCAACAACGTGGATAGAAAGCCCTCCACCTCGTCGTCCGTCACCAGCGTATTCATCGCTACATATACTTTAACGCCCGAAAAACGCGCCTTTTTGACCAAAGCGGATAATTGCTCGATATCGAAATTTTCGGCGCTCATACGCGCGGAAAACGCGCTGAACCCCAAATACAGGGCGTCCGCGCCGTTTTTAATTGCCGCTAATGCGCTTTCTTCGTTGCCCGCAGGCGCCAAAATCTCTAACATACCTTCCTCTTTTGCATTTCTTTATCTACCGATACTGCGTGTAATCAATTCTTCCGACGCGTCATAGCCCATACTCTTTAAGCGGAAATTACGCGCCGCAACCTCAATGATGATGGCGAGGTTTCGCCCCGGACTGACGGGAATGGTCATCATCGGCAGCTTTACGCCTAAATATTCCGCCGTCGACACCTCGTCGCCGATACGGTCGTATTCCTTGCCCTGCTGCCAATTTTCCATACGAATCACCAGCTGAATACTCTTTTCATCTAACACCGAACCAGACCCGTACATACTTTTTACGTTGATGATCCCGATCCCGCGAAGCTCCATAAAATACCGAATGATATCGGGCGCGGTGCCATACAACTCGTTTGCGATCTCTTTGATAATCACGCTGTCGTCCGCAATCAAACGGTGACCGCGCTTGATCAGCTCCATCGCCGTTTCGCTTTTCCCGACCCCGCTTTTGCCCGTCAGCAAAATCCCCACGCCGAACACCTCCATCAAGACTCCGTGCTCGCTGATCGACGGCGCAAGAAGGCGGTTTAAATAAATGTATAAATCGCTCATTAAGTCCGTCGTCACTTTGGGGCTTCTAAAAATAGGACAAGCGGCTTTTCTCGCCGTTTCTAACAGTTCGGGAATGGCGGGAAGCCCGCGGCTTAAAATAACGCAAGGCAAATCCCCGTGCGAGAACAGCTTTTCAAGCTTTTCCGCGCGTTCCTCGCAGGAAAACGTCCCCAAGTAGCCGTGTTCGGACTGTCCCAAAACGATAATTCGGCGGGGATCAAAATAATCGAAAAAGCCTGCTAGCTGCAAGCCCGGGCGTTCGACGCTCATACTTGATAAGGTTACCACCCCTCTGCCCGTATATACGACCTCTAAATTGAGATCGGAAGCGAATTTATCCAGCATTACGCTTTCGGTCACGTTGTTTCGCATATTGTCATTCCTCTGTAAAACCGTATTTTTCTATGATTGTCCCAACGGCGTTTTCGTCGTTGGCAAAGGCGCAAACCTCGCCCGCCGCATTTTTTAACAACGGGTCGGCGTTTTGCACGGCGATCCCCTTTCCCGCCGCCTCGATCATCGGTAAGTCGTTTAGGCTGTCCCCGACGGCGATCGTCTTTTCTTGCGGGATTTTGTAATAATCGGCAATAAATTTCAGCGCCGTCGCTTTTGAATACCTTTTACTGCTAATCTCGATCAAAAACGAAGTGCTGTAAGTGACGTAATATTTCTCCCCAAACCTTTCAGAAAGACGTTCCAAAACGGCTTGCCGCTTTTCGGGGTCGATCATGACGACCATTTTTTTAACCTGCATTTCTTTGTCCTGCACGAACTTTGAGAGAGGCTGATCGGTGACCAAACACCCTTTTACGCCGCTGATCCGCTCGTACAGTGTAAGCCATTCGTCCGACATATTGACAAAATAATCGTTCAGCCCGTAAACGTGAACGTGCAAGCCAAGCTGTTCGCAATAGCGCAAAATTTCGACCGCGCCGTCTTTATCCATTCCGCCGTCTAAAAGCACCTTTCCGCTGTCGATATCGGCGATTACGGAGCCTTGATAGGAGGACACCAGCCCTTTTAAACGGAGTTTTTTCACCTGCAACAAAATGGAAGGCAACGTCCTGCCCGTACAGAGCACGAAATGCCCGCCCGCCGCCACGTAGCGGTTAATGATTGCCACCGTATCTTCCGCAATTCTTTCGTCCGAGCGCAACAGCGTTCCGTCAAAATCGGAAAGGATCAAGGGATAATTTATCTTTTGCATACCTATAATTCCTCTTTAAAATATCTGTAAATGCGTTTTGCCAGCTCCTCGCCGATCCCCTCTGCCGTCGCCAGATCCTCCACCGACGCGCTGATGATCTTGTCTATCGTGCCGAATTTTTCCATCAAGGCAATCTGCTTTTTCTTGCCTACTCCCTCAATTTCACGCAGGACGGACGCAAGGTTGCGCTTTGAGTGCAAATTCCTAAAATAGGTAATGGCAAAACGGTGCGCCTCGTCGCGCAAGCGTTGCAGCATTTTCAGCGTATAATCCCGCTTGTCCAAGCAAATGCTTTCGTTTGAATACAAAGTGAAAATTTCCTCGTCCCGTTCCGCTAAGGAAATGAGGTCGATATCCGTTATTCCGTATTCGTCAAACACCTCTTTCACGGCGGAAAGCTGACCCTTGCCGCCGTCGATAACGATAAGGTCGGGCTTGGGGAAGCGCGACTCTTCCTCCGTACCAAGTTTTGCAAGCCGACGGCGCATCATCTCTTGATGGGAGGCGTAATCGTTTGCGCCCTCCACCGTCTTGATCTTGAACCGACGGTAGCTTGCCTTGTCCGCTTCGCCGTCTATAAACACGACCATAGAGCCAACCTTATCCACCCCCGAAACGTTGGAGATATCGTAACACTCCATACGCTTGGGATAGCGGGCAAGATTTAAAACTTCTTTCAGCCGAGCGCAGGCGGTCTTGGTCATATCGTTTTTGTGCTTGATTTTGTCGATGGATTTTCCCAAATATTCGGCGGCGTTCTTTTCCGCCATATCCAAAAGCTGCTTGCGCACCCCTTGCTTTGCCTGCACCACCTCCGTTTTCTTTCCGAATTTTTCCAAGAAATATTCTTCAATCAGCTGTTTTTCGCAAAAGCCCTGCACGATCAGCTGGGCGGGGAGCTGGTGCGTGGAATAGTACTGCAAAATGAACGCCGTCAGCGCGTCCGCTTCCGACAGCGAGGCGTCCTCCAAGGCGAAGCTGTCGCTGCCTTGCATAATTCCGCTTCTAGTAATCAGCACGTTGACTGCCGAATACAAATAGTTGGTTTTTAACGCGATCACGTCCGCGTCGATTGCTTTGCTTAACGCCGTCAGCCTCTTTAATTTCAGCTTAGAAAGCATATTCAGCTTTTCACGGTATTCCATCGCGAGTTCAAATTCCTCCGCTTCGGCAAAGCGGAGCATTTTTTCACGCAAAATCTCCTCTGCTTCTTCGTAATTGCCGTCCAAAAACGCCAACGTTTTTTTGATCTGTTCGGCATACTGGTGTTTACTGCACAAGTGCGCACACGGCGCAGGGCAACGCTTTAAATGATAGGCAAGGCAGGGTTTTTTGGGCTTCGCCCCGATCGCCGTCGTACACGTTCTTACGTTATATACCGCCGCCGCGACGTCCAACACGTCCCGACAACGAATTCCGCCCATAAAGGGCCCGAAATATTTTCCGTCTTTTTTTAACTTTCGCGTTACCGAAAGACGGGGAAAATCCTCCTTCGTATGCACCTGAATATACGGGTACGTCTTGTCGTCCTTCAAAAGAATGTTGTATTTTGGCTTGTATTTTTTAATGAGGTTGTTTTCCAGCGCCAGCGCGTCGATTTCCGTTTGAGTGATGATATAATAAAAGTCGGCGATATTTTCTACCATCGCCGCCACCTTTTCGGGCTTGTACGAGCTGTGAAAATATTGTCGAACTCTGTTTTTCAGCACGCGGGCTTTGCCGACGTAAATCACTACGCCGTCCTTGTCCAACATGATATACACGCCCGAATTTTCAGGCAATAATTTCAGTTTTTCCTGAATGATACTCATACTTTTTCTTATTTCCTCAAACGGGTAGAATACTCTACGCTATTATTATACACCAAATCCCATCTTTTTGCAAGGAAATAACGAAAAATAATTGCGTTAACAGCCCAAAAACTCGATTCCTTTTAATA
Organism: Candidatus Scatosoma sp.; assembly: GCA_045611585.1. GTDB lineage: Bacteria > Bacillota > Clostridia > Christensenellales > Borkfalkiaceae > Scatosoma. Next base: position 8,150 of record JAZKXM010000045.1, read on the forward strand.
AAACGTCGTTGATTGAATCGTTTGTCAGGCTGTAAAAGATAATTTTGCCCTGCCGACAGCATTTTACAATCCCTGCGCTTTTTAAAAACCGAAGCTGGTGCGACACCGTCGTTTGGTTAATCTGCAACAACCGTGAAAGGTCGGTAACGCAAAGCTCGCTGATTGCCAGCGCGGACAAAATCCTCACCCGCGTATAATCTGAAAATACGGAAAAAAAGCACACAATGCCCTCCAAAATATCCCCTTGCGGAACGTAATCCTCTATCAGGCCTTGCGTGCGTTTATCCAACAATAACATCTGTGACATATCTATCCCTCCGAATATGTTTCGTTGGGAATATGATAACAGATTGCTTTTTGAAAAAAGCGTCTTAAATTGTCGTAAAAAAATTCATCTTGTCACTTTTTCTTCGTCTCGCGTCATCCCTCGATGGACGTGACCTCGTACCCCGCGTCCTCAACGGCGGCTTTAAGCTTTGCCATAACCTCGCCTTCGTTGGCGGTTTGCGCAAGACGAACGTTGACTTTTTTCTCGGCCAACAACACCTCTACCTCCGCCACTCCGTCAACGGCGGAGATCGCCTTTTTGACGTGCGAAACGCAATGCATACACATCATTCCTTCTACGTAAACCGTTTTCATAACCGTATCCTCCTGCTCGGCGTTATTTTCTTCCGTTTTATTTGTTTCCATTTTGTTTTCTACGGACAAGGCTACCCTTTCTTCTCCTTCTTCCCCTTCTTCCTCTTGCGGTTGCTGCACGCGAATTGCCGCCGCGGCATTTTTCCTACCAAACTTTGTCAAGCGTAACGCGTTAGTGACGACGAAGAGCGAACTTAAACTCATACACGCCGCCGCGATCATGGGATTGAGCGCGATTCCCGCGAAGGCGAACACGCCCGCCGCAACGGGAATGGCAACACAGTTGTAGAAAAATGCCCAAAACAAGTTTTGCTTGATATTTTTAACCGCCGCTTTGCTGAGGTCAATCATTGTGGAAAGGGAACGAAGATCCCCCGAAACCAGCACCACGTCCGCGCTGTCGATCGCGATATCCGTACCCGTGCCCATCGCCACGCCGACGTCCGCCTCTTTCAGCGCGGGGCTGTCGTTGATTCCGTCCCCGACCATCGCCACGTAGCCGCCCATCGCGCGCACCCGCCCGACCGACTTTGCTTTATCCTCGGGCAACGCTTCGGCGAAATATTCGTCTATCCCCACCTTTTGCGCAATCGCTTTGGCGACGTTTTCGCTGTCGCCCGTCAGCATCGCCGTACGAACCGAACGTTCTTTCAGCATCAAAATCGCCTCGCCGCTGCTTTCTTTTAACACGTCCGCAACGGCAAACACGGCAAGAAGTTTGTTTTCCTCCGCCATAAACACCAACGTTTTGCCCTGCTGTTCGTATTCCTTTTCAATCTTTTGCGCCTCTTTTTGCAAGGCGGTCGGCAATAATTTTCGGTTGCCTAAGCAATAGCGTTTGCCTTCGTATGTCGCCGTTGCGCCCTTGCCCGTTTCGTAACGGAACTCCTCCACCATCACCTGTGCCTGCATAGCTTGCGCCGCATAATCCTGCACGCATTTTGCAATAGGGTGGTTGGAATGGCTTTCGATTGCCGCCGCAAGCGGCAAACAAAATTCCGGTTGCGCGCCCAGCGCAACAAAATCGGTCACCTGCGGCTTGCCGACCGTCAGCGTCGCCGTCTTATCCAACAGTGCGCAATTCACTTCTTTCGCCTTTTGCAGCGCCTCGGCGTCCTTGAACAAAATACCCATAGACATCCCCCTGCCCGTCGCCGCCATCACCGCAACGGGAGTTGCCAACCCCAGCGAGCAAGGACAGGAGATGACCAGCACGCTGATTGCGTAATTTGCCGCTACGTCGATTTTCCCCGAAAGGAATACCCAAACAAAAAAGGTGATTGCCGCAATTAAGGTGACGGCAGGCACGAACACGCCCGCAATCCTATCCGCGATTTTTTGAATGGGCGCTTTGCTTGCGCCCGCCTCTTTGACCATTTTTACGATTCGTGACAACGTTGTATCCGCGCCGACTTTTTCCGCGCGAACGCGCAAGAAACCGCCCGTCACGACGTCCGCGCCCGTCACGGACGCCCCTTCCGAAACCTCTATCGGCAGACTTTCGCCCGTGATTGCCGAACGATCGACAAATCCGTGACCCTGCGTTACTTTTCCGTCAACGGGAACGTAATCCCCCTGCTTTACAATAAGAATATCCCCCACGCGAAGCTGTGAAAAGGGCTTTACAATCTGCACTCCGCTTTCTTCCACGGTGACGGTGGCGGGCATTAATTTAATCAGCTTTTCCACCTCGTCGCCCGTTTTGCGCTTGGATTTTTCCTCTAACCATTTACCCAGCGTGACCAGCGTTAAGATCATTGCTGCGGATTCGTAAAACATATGGGCGTACGCCCCGCCCTTGCCTGCATACGCCAATACCGTCAGCACAAAGCTGTACAAAAAGGAAACGGCTGACCCCATGGCAACCAGCGTGTCCATATTGGGGACTCGTTTTAAAAGCGCGCGCGTGCCGCTTGTAAAAAACTTGAAATTGACCGCAATAATCGCCGCCGATAAAAGCATTTGTATTGTAAAACTGATCCACGCTTTCGGCTGAGGCAAGGAAATCATCCCGCCCATCGAAAAATACATCAGCGGCAACAAAAGACAGAGGGAAAGGAAAAACCTCTTTTTCAGCTTGTCGGGTTGCGGTTTGCGCTCCGCAAGCCCCTTTTCTTCGTACCGCTCCGCGCCATAGCCAAGCGCGCGAACGGCGGCAATAATGCGCTGTTCGTCCGTCTTTTGCGGATCGAACTGCACCACCATACTTTCGCCCATCAGCGAAACCGCAACGGAGCTGACCCCGTCCAGTTTTTTTACCGTCCTTTCTATCCCTGCCGAGCAAGCCGTACACGTCATGCCCGTAACCGAAAATTTTTGTTCCATTTCCTTTACCGTACTTTTCTCTTTTTCCTTTTGATTATAGCAAATGCCGCTGAAAATGTCAAGTATTTTGATTTATTAACCTTGGTTAATTTTTATTTAAAACTACTATAACGCAAAAAAGCGGGGTGCATAACGCAACCCGCCCATGTTAGCCGGACGAAAACTTAGTTTTTCTTTTCTTCGTTCTTTGTCACTACTTCCGCGCCGTCATAGAAGCCGCAGTTTTTGCATACTCTGTGCGCTTCGGACAGTTCGTGGCAATGAGGGCATTCGACAAGCGTAGCCGCCGTCGCCTTGTAGTTTGCGAATCTCTTGTTCGTTCTGCTCTTAGATTGTTTACTCTTAGGTACTGCCATATTAACACCTCACGTTTATATTTCTTCAAATTTTTAGCCGTTTATGACGAATACGCAATCCCCTCGCAGGCTTCCCCGCAGGAAAGACTGAACGGCATAGACGACATAATCGCGTCGTCAATCGCCTCTTTTAGGTGAATGATACTGCCGCTGTACGCATAGTCTTCACAGTCCTTCGTCGGTTGAAAGTAGGCGTCCAGCTCCCCCACCACCTCGCAAGAGGCGTCTTTTAAGCAACGGGAGCATTTGCCGACCAACCGATAGATCACTTTGCCGCGAAGCTCTAACGAATCGTCCTCAAACAGTTCGTATTCCGCAACCACCTTGACGGGGGCGGCGAACTGTACGAACGGAATGGAAAGCAGTTCTTCGGGCGCGTCGTAATCAAATTCCAGCCGACCGCTGTACTGTTTTTGCGCATTGAGTTTTCGTACGTCGATATTCATCATAAAACTGACTTTACAAGTATAGTATATTTCAAAAAGTTTGTCAACCTTTTTTTTGGGGGATTTTTCAATATTTTTACAATAATTGCACCGTTTCGCGCGCAATTACCAATTCTTCGTTAGTAGGAATGACCAAAACCTTGACTTTCGAATTAGCAGAAGAGATTTCGCGCGTACTGCCGCTGTTGGGCATAGCGTTCTTTTCTTCGTCCAATTCGATCCCCAAATACTGCATATCCGCGCAAACGCCCGATCTCACCGCGACGTTGTTTTCGCCGACGCCCGCCGTAAAGACGATACAATCGACTCCGTTCATCGCCGCCGCGTATGCGCCGACGTATTTTTTACAGTTGTAGATGAACAGATCCAACGCAAGCTGCGCGCGGTGATTGCCCTCTGCCGCCGCCTTCCCAAGGTCACGGAAATCGGACGAAACCCCCGAAACACCCAGCATTCCGCACTTTTTATTGAGATAAGAGGAAACCTCGGCAAGGCTCATGCCCTCTTTTTTCGCAAGATATTCAGCCGCTGCAAAGTCGATATCCCCGCTTCGCGTGCCCATCGGCACGCCCGCAAGCGGCGTAAAGCCCATCGACGTATCAATACATTCGCCGCCCTTGACCGCCGTAATGGACGACCCGTTGCCCAAATGGCAGGTGACGATCTTTAAATCCTTCGCGTCCTTTTGAAGATATTTCGCCGCCTCTTGCGAAACGAATTTGTGACTCGTTCCATGGTAGCCGTAACGGCGAATTTGATATTTTTCATAATCCTCGTACGCGATCGAATACATATACGCTTTTTCAGGCATCGTGAAATGGAAGCTGGTATCGAACACCAACCCCATAGGGACGTTCGGCATCGCCGCCTTGCACGCGTTTACCCCAACGATCGCCGCGGGGTTATGCAAGGGCGCAAGCTCCTTAATTTCTTCCATGATTGCCATCGTTTCGTCCGTGACAAGAGTAGGCTTTTTAAATACTTCGCCCGAAGCGACGACTCTGTGTCCGACTGCGTCAATCTCGTCCATAGACGAAATAACGCCCGTCTTTTCATCCGTCAACGCCGCCAATACCATGGAAACTGCCACGTCGTGGTTAGGCATTGCCTTTTCCACCACCGTTTCCTGTCCTTTTGCCTTATGGGTCAGCTTGGATCCGTCGATCCCGATTCGTTCGCAAAGTCCTTTTGCGATAACGCTTTCCGTTTGCATATCTATAAGCTGATATTTTAAGGAAGAACTGCCCGAATTGATAACCAAAACGTTCATTTTATTTACCTCGTTATTTGTTTACTATGTTTTCAAAGCAGGAAAGCCATTCGTTTGCAATCAGCTTTGCGCCTGCCATAGCGGGATGCACGCCGTCCGCCAAAAGTGCCGCGGGCGACCATTTTTTCGCCGCCTCGTCTAATTTTTCTTGCAAAGGCAAGAAATACAAACCGTAATCTTCAGCTATCTTTTTGACAACCTTCGCGTAAGACCTGACCTCGGAGAATTTTTTAAAGCTTTCGCTGTCCTTCTCACCCGTCGCGCTTCCCGTCAAGACAAACGGCTCGCACAAAAGGATTTTGAGATTGGGAAACCTTTGCAAAGTATCCTCGATCAACATACGGTAAACTTTTTCAAAACGCACGATATCCACGCCGTTGCCGCCGCAAATTTCGTGCCAGATGTCGTTAATCCCAATCAGAACACTTAAAAAGTCTGGCTGTTCGTTCCAAACGTCCGCCTTGATACGGGCATACAAATCGACAATACGATTTCCGCTAATCCCCCGATTGACAATTTGGTAACCTTCGGGGTCGTTAAACAATAATTCCCCCGCCACAAATTTTACGTAACCGTGTCCGTAGGAAGATAAACCGTAATCAGCCGCTCTGTCCCTGCCTGCGTCCGTAATGGAATCGCCGAACATTACGATTTTCATCTTATTAGCCCTCTCTTATAACGCTGCCTGCAACGCCGTAATTGCGACAAGCGCAACGATATCCTCAGCTTTGCACCCTCTTGACAGGTCGTTCATCGGCTTCGCAAAGCCTTGGCAGATAGGACCTATCGCCATAAACCCGCCCAAACGTTCTGCGATTTTATAACCGATATTCGCCGCTTGAAGGTCGGGGAAGATAAACACGTTTGCGTGCCCTGCAACCGTAGAGCCGGGCGCTTTAAATTCACCGACGGAGGGGACGATAGCCGCGTCAAACTGCAATTCGCCGTCCAACTTCAAATCGGGTGCTTTTTCCTTTGCGATCTTGACCGCTTCCGCTACCATAGTCACGTTGTCGTGCTTTGCGCTGCCCTTCGTGGAGAAGGAAAGCATCGCCACCTTCGGATCAATTCCCGCAAGGATTTGCGCCGACTGTGCGGTGGCAATAGCGCAATCCGCCAAGCCTTCGCTGGTATAGGTCGGGTTCAACCCGCAATCGGCAAACACGACCAGCCCGTCGGGGCAGTACTGATTGCCCTGAGGGGGGCAGATCATCAGGTTAAAGCTGGAAACGGAAGAAACTCCTTTCGCCGTTTTGATAATTTGAAGTCCTGGACGCAGGGTGTTCGCCGTCGAATGGCAAGCACCCGAAACAAGCCCGTCCACGTCCCCCATTTTCAGCATCATTGCGCCAAAATAAGTGCCGTCCGCAAGCAGTTTTGCCGCCTGATCGGGAGTCATACCCTTGGAGGCGCGCAACTCGCAAAGCTTTGCGTTGTATTCGGGTAATTTTTCGCTGGTCAACGGGTCGATTACCGTTACGCCCGTCAAATCCACGTCGGGATTCGCCGCTTTGATCTCCGCTTCGTTTCCCAAAAGGACGATCTTTGCGATTCCTTCTTTCGTCGCGTCGGCAGCCGCTTTTACCACCCTCGAATCCTCCCCTTCACAAAGCACGATGGTCTTTTGCAGGGATTTTGCCTTAATTTTAATTTCTTCCAAGACGTTCTTCATAAACTATCTCCTTAAAACGCTTTATTTATTTTTATTTTTTGTGTATAATAGAACCAAAAGGTCAACCACGCCTTTTATTATAACACACATTTTCCCGATTGTAAAGGAAAAGGAAGAATTTATTATGAAAATTTGCGGGATAATTTGCGAATACAACCCTTTTCATAACGGTCATAAATATTTGATCGAAGCCGCCAAACGCCTCTCGGGGGCGGACGCCGTCGTTTGCGTGATGAGCGGAAATTTCGTTCAGCGCGGTCAAGCGGCGATCGCGGAAAAGCGGTTGCGCGCAAAACACGCCGTCCTTGGCGGCGCGGACTCCGTTTTAGAACTTCCCACTCCCTTTGCCACCGCTAACGCCGAATTGTTTGCCAAAGGCGGCGTTAAGATCTTGACGGCGTTGAAAGGTCTGACGCATATCGCCTTCGGCGTCGAATCCGCCACCGAGGAGGAGCTTTGGACGGCTGCGCGACTGATGAACGACGAGCCAGCGGAGGTTTCCGTAAAAATTAAGGAATTGTCCGCGCAAGGTCTTTCTTACGCGAAAGCACGCGCGGAGGCGTGGAAAGAAAAATTACCAAACGGACTGTTGTCCACCCCCAACAATATCCTCGCCGTCGAATATGCGCGGGCGTTGCTCTCTATCGGCGCAAACGTACGGCTTTTGCCCGTTTTACGGGTAGGAAGCGGGTATTTGGAAGAAAAGCTAAACGGCGAATTTTCTTCCGCAACCGCAATCAGAAACGCCCTCAAACAGGGAAATGGCGCGAAAAACGCCCTCCCCGATTTTATCGACGGGAACAGCTTTTTCGATTGCGAAAGCTCTTTAAATACCGTCAAAAATTATGCCGTTTTAAATAAGCCCGCGCCGCTGATCGCGCAAACGGCTGATTGCACGGAAGGGCTGGAAAACGGGTTGAAAAAAGCCGTTTTAGCGGGCGTTCACGACGTTGCGGGCGCGCTACCCTCCGCGCGTTATACCCGTTCGCGAATCAGCCGTATTTTATTGCAAAACGCCTTAAATATCACGAAAGCGAACGTTGACGAGTATTTACGCAATCCCCTTTATCTTCGCTTGCTGTGCGCTAAAAAAGAGGCGCGGGAGGTCTTGTCGGCGTTAGGCAACGCCGATTTCCCCTTGATTGCGCGCGGTCGGGACGCAGCAAGGCTGGACGGTGCGGCGAAAAAATGCTACGAAACGGATATTTTTGCCGAACGGCTGTACTCCCTTTTAACGGGTAACACCCCTGACGATAAAGAGCCTTTTATTTAAAAAAAATACGAAACGGAACCCCTCTTGGCTTGCATTTTCCAAGAGGGGCTTTTGTTAGCTGATTCCGTTTTGTTTTAATATGCTGATAAGGTTTTCGGCGTATTTTTTAAACCCTGCGGGATTGGGATGCAGGTATTCGTCCGAGAAATATTCCGCTTCATGCGGGATCAACAAATCCCCATCGACGACAAACGCGCCGTAAGAATGTGCTATTTCTTTAATTTTCGCCCGCAAAACCTCAAATTCTCCCACCGCCGACAAAGTTGTGCAATCAGCCCGCCAAAGGGGCGTTTGGACAATCAGTCGCGCGGTTGGGTAATTTGATTTTATATTCTTAAAAAATTGTAAGCACCGCCCCTCGACGTCCGCAAACGACGGCGATTTACTCCAATCGTTTGTGCCGTAGGCGACGTAAATATAATCGGGCATGACGGCGTCCTTTGCCTCTACTATGGCGGGGACGAATCGTTCCGCACCGATCCCCTTGCAACACTCCTCCGCGTTTAAATATTGTGCAAGCGCGCACGCGTAACGTTGCGTAGGATACAACGCGTCGTACCCCTGCGTGATTGAATCCCCGAAAATCAGCAACGTTTTTTGTCTTTTTACGGGCGTAAAATAGGACGCGTTTTTAAGCTTTAAACTTTGTAACGTCGTCTTGACCGCCCACGGTAAATAGATCGTAACACGTTTTTTCCCGTCGCCAAGATCGACCGTTTTGGAAAAATCGCCTAAGGAATAATTATTTTTTAAACAAGTTTTATCCCAAGGCGTAGCTTCTGAAAAATTTTTCAGTTCGTCCATGCGCTGTCCGTCAACGAAAAACTCTATACAGAAAAAGTTTCTGGACGACGCTTGCTCGGTTGAAACGGACAGCTCTAACTGCGTTCCGTCCGTTAAAAAATCCAAACAAATCCCCGACGAGGAAAGACTTTTTTTATAAAAGTCCGCATTCGTCCGTTCGTAATATTTTTCTTGTTCTTCCGTGAAACGGAACAATTCCACCCCGCCCGTCGGTGTAGCCTTTGCCCGCGCGATCCCTGTTGTGACGGAAGCGATTTGTTCAAAATTGAAAATCATTTTTTTCTCCTTTTTTCAACTAAAACGTCGTATGAAAGCAAAAGAACACCTTTTCGGTGTTCTTCTTGGAGCTACTAGGCGGATTTGAACCGCCGACCTCGTCCTTACCAAGGACGCGCTCTACCAACTGAGCCATAGCAGCGTTTGTCATAAACATATTACTATGACATTATAGTTAAATTTCAAATAAATGTCAAGCCGAAAACGGGGGTTTTTAAAAAAATCTTAAAAACTTTTCCTCGCTTTCGGCTTGAATTTCTTTTATGCGATTATTTTGCGTATTCTACGCTGCGGAATTCGCGAATGACGTTGACCTTGATCTGACCGGGGTATTCCAGTTCCGTTTCGATCTTTTTCGCAATATCTTTCGCCAAGAAAAGTGCCTGCGCGTCGTCCACCTGTTCGGGTTTGACGATGACGCGGATTTCTCTACCCGCTTGAACGGCAAAGCTCTTTTCAACTCCGTTAAAGCTAGACGCAATCTCCTCCAATTTTTCCAAACGCTTAACGTAGTTCGTACCCGTTTCCCGTCTTGCACCGGGGCGCGCGCCCGAAATAGCGTCTGCCGCCTGAATCAACACCGCCTCAACCGTCTTAGGCTCTACGTCGCCGTGGTGTGCCATAATCGCGTTGACGATGTTGGGATTTTCCTTATATTTCTTCGCAAGGTCGGCGCCGATTTGGATGTGAGTACCCTCTTGTTCCTGATCCACCGCTTTACCGATGTCGTGCAATAAGCCCGCGCGCTTTGCAAAGTTGACGTCCAAACCGAGCTCGGCAGCCATCTGCCCTGCCAATTTGGAAACCTCAATCGAATGCTTATAAACGTTTTGACCGTAGCTGGTTCTAAATTTCAACCGACCGATCAACTTGATAAGTTCGGGGTGCAACCCAAAGATACCCGCCTCAAAGACAGCCGCCTCGCCCGCTTCTTTGATTTGCAAATCAATTTCGCGCGTGACCTTATCTACCGTTTCTTCAATTCTGGTAGGATGGATACGCCCGTCGTTAATCAGCTTTTCAAGGGAAAGCCGCGCAATTTCACGTCTGACGGGATCAAAGCCCGACAAAATAACCACTTCGGGGGTGTCGTCGATGATCAGCTCGATTCCCGTTGCGTTTTCCAAAGCGCGGATATTTCTACCCTCGCGCCCGATGATACGCGCCTTCATGTCGTCGTTGGGAAGGGGTACGACGGAAACCGTCAGCTCGGACGCTTGATCCGCCGCGCATTTTTGAATGGCAAGCGCGATGATCTTTTTCGCGTTCATATCCGCCTCGTCCTTTGCCTGCTGTTCCATATTGCGGACCTGCACGGCAACCTCGTGGCGGGTCGCGTCAAGGATTTCTTCCGTCAAAATTCGCTTCGCTTCCTCACGGGTGAGCTGGGCGACCTTTTCCAGTTCTTGAATCATCAGCTCGTGCTGAGAGCTGATTTTTTCCTGCAATACCTTAACCTCCGCTTCCTGCTTGGCAAGGTTTGCCTTTTGCTGTTCAAGCGATTCGATCTTCTTATCCAGCGAATCTTCCTTTTGCGTAAGGCGTTGCTCCATACGCTGTAATTCCGCTTTCTTATCCTTCGTTTCACGCTCGAATTCGTTTCTTAATTTTAAATCCTGTTCCTTTGCTTCAAGAAGTGCCTCTTTTAAAGCGCGCTTGCTGTCTTCTTTGCCTTGCGCCTTGATCTTTGCCGCCTCTTCTTCCGCGTTTCCAATAATTTTGCGTACTCTTTCTTCTGCCGAGCCAACTTTCTTTTCGTTGCTTCTCTTATAACCGAGAATTGCCCCGAGAACGCAAGCGATTGCCACAAGAATCACCCCGATTATAGAAAAAATAAAAGTGGGGAATCCTACAGCGAGAAACAGGACGCTCAAATTAAAATTGCTCATAAGTGCCTCCTGTATTAAAATTTAGAAATTGATAAAAGTATAATTTTCAGCAAACCGTTAATATGAGTTTGACCTATAATTTATTCTATCTATATGTTATTGTACTATAAAATAAAAGAAATGTCAAATGTTTGACAGAAATTAGTTTTGACAACTTACGATTTTCTTCAAAAAAAGACAAAAAATGGAAACGGAGAGCCTATTTGCCCTCCGTTTAAAAACTTATTCATCGCGTACCTGCCCCCGCCAAAACGTTTTTTGACTGGTAAAAAAACCCGCACGCTATTTTGCAAAGAAAGAATGCTTATTCTTCCCCTTCTTCCGCGTCCGTCCCTTCGCCTTTCGCTACCGCACGGATTTTTTCCTGCATTTCGGCAAGCAGCTCGGGATTGTCTTTCAAGAACTGCCGCAAACGCTCTCTGCCCTGCGCAATTTTATCCCCGTTATAGCTAAACCAAGCGCCGCTCTTTTCGATAACGCCGTACTGCACGCCCATATCAATAATGCAGCCTTCCTGCGAAATACCTTCGCCGAATACGATATCGAATTCTGCCTGTTTGAAGGGAGGCGCCAGCTTGTTTTTGACAATCTTCGCCTTCGTTCTGTTACCCATCGCGCCTTCGCTATCCTTCAAGGTATCCATTTTGCGCACGTCGATACGAACGCTGGCGTAGAATTTCAACGCCTTACCGCCCGTCGTCGTTTCGGGGTTGCCGAACATTACGCCCACCTTTTCACGAAGCTGGTTGATGAAAATAACGCACGTTTTCGATTTGTTGATGATAGGGGTCAACACACGGAGTGCCTTGGACATCAAACGAGCCTGCAAACCGACGTGCGCGTCCCCCATATCCCCTTCTATTTCCGCCTTCGGCGTCAACGCCGCAACGGAGTCGATAACGATAATATCGACGGCGGAGCTTCTGACCAGCGCGTCGGTGATGTCCAACGCCTGCTCGCCCGTGTCAGGCTGCGAAACGTACAAATCCTCCAAATTTACGCCCAGTTTCTTTGCATAAACGGGATCGAGCGCGTGTTC
>JAZKXM010000046.1:0-13602 GCA_045611585.1 Candidatus Scatosoma sp.
GGATACGGGTAAAATGACGAGGATCGCCGTCGCGTGCGCCCCTTTTTGGGATAAGCCCGTCTTTTTCAAAAGAGGTACCGCGATCATGCCGCCCCCGCCCCCAAAGAGGCTGTTTGCCAAGCCGACCGCCGCCCCGCAAAAAATTCTACGCGCTAATTTCCCGTTTTTTTCCATTCATTTCCCTCCTTACCCCCTTATTTTGCACAATTTTTTTTATTTTATAAAACTTTTTCTCGCATTTGTCGGCATAAACGCTTGCCACAAAACGAATTTTATATTAAAATAGTATGGTACAGGCGCTTGCGCACGCGCTATGCATATACGCGAACGCCCACCCGAAAAGGGCAAAACAAAAAACAATAAAACCAAAGGTGGTTGTATGACAGAAAGTTTTAAAAACAGCAAGCATAAAAAGTTTCTTGCGCTGTGCTTATCCCTTATGATGGTTTCCTCCGCCGCGATGGGCCTTGCGTCCTGCGGTTCGGAAAACACGTCCAGCTCGTCGTCGGACAGCTCGACGACGGAAACGGTGGAAAAGGACACCGCCGTCATTACGAACGGCAGTTTCGAATTTAACACCGACAGCAAAACGAAACCTATCATCACCTCGGCGTCCGGCTGGTCCAGATCGACCAACTCGACGACGAGCGGCAGCGCCTCCTCTTCGCAGGCGGCAAGCGGTATCGTCAATACCTCTAAGGACGCGTGGGAAAACCTCACGAAATCCAACCTTGACGGCGTAAAGCCCGAGGCTCTTTCCGTTTCGGACGCTAAGAAGTATTGGTCCAGCATGTCCATCTACGATAAGGTGAAATTCATCGAAGCGTACGAGGACGCTGACGACGACAACGACGTAAAGGATCTCGATTTCTACAATAAGGAAACGGACGCCTTCAATATCGACGCAGACGATTTGCCCTCGCTTGAATACGACGCGATCAAAACGCACTATACCAAAGAGGACGACGCGGCGGACAACCCCAACGTATTGATGATCCACAACCAATACACGGATAACCGCGGTACCGCGCAAAAATACACCTCCTCCACGACGGTCACTGTCAAGGCAGGCACGGCGGCAGAGGTTTCCGTTTGGGTAAAAACGGCGGAGCTGCAATTTAACTCCACCTCCGGCGACACGCAGGACGTCATCGGCAACCGCGGCGCGTATATCGGGATCACCCATACCGTCGGCGGCACTACGCTCGATCAGTTCCAAGTGAAAAATATCAACACCGAAGGCGTGACGGAAAATAACGGCTGGGTTCAATACACCTTCTACCTGCAAGGCTCCTCTTACGCAGACAGTACCTTCACGATGGTGCTCGGTCTTGGTCAAGGCGGCGGTACCGACCGTTTCGAATACGTAAACGGCTACGCCTTCTTCGACGACGTACAGTGCAAGCTGTTGACGAATGAAGAATATTCCGTCCCCGCAAATACGCCCAAGGCAACCTTCGACGCAAAGAGCGACGACAAGATCTTCGAAGCGGACGCAACCTATAAAAACAATTACGCGTTCGAGCTGGATCTCCGCCCCGAAAAGCAGTTTGACGGCGGCACCGTACAGCTTGAAAAGGCAAAGGTTGATGTCACGAAGGAAGAACTGAACGGCACCGTTTACGTTTCCGCGTTGAAAGCGGGCGCGCCCTCCAATTATAGACTGTACGGCCAGCTGAACTTTGACATCAGCAAGGACGTAACGGGCGTATATAACGGCTTTGCGGCGCTTGGACAAGCGGACAGCGGCAACGCCTTCCTCAAATCCGTCTATGATCAGGATTTCGCAGGCGACAGACTGTTCAAGGACAAAAAGACTCTGTTTATGATGAGCGCGGACGGCGCGGCATACACCGCAGAGCTCGACCAAAAGTTTGCAATCGCCGCAGGCGAAAAGATGGCGGTTTCCTTCTTCGTAAAGACCTCCGATCTGCAAAGCTTTACGGGCGCGGGCATCACGCTCCACGACGGCGAAACGAAATATTCCTTCGATTCGCTTGACACCACCACAATCGCAGAGGTTACGATCGGTGAAAAGGAAGATATCTACGACGGCTGGCAACAATGCTTCTTCTTCGTAGAAAACGATTCCGACAACGAAAAGACGTTCACCCTTTCCTTCACCCTCGGCAAGACGACCGTTTACGGCACGTCCAAATCCGATTATCACCCCGGCTACGCCGCGTTTACCAACTTCCAAACGCTTGCGCTGTCGGACGCAGAATACAACTGTGCGGCAACGGGTACGTACGCAAAGAAGGTGACCCTTGTCGGCAACGAAACGGAAGAAGAAACCTCGTCCAGCTTTGACACTCCCGCAGTTGTTCCCTCCGACGCAATCGAAACGGGCTTTGCAAACCCCGCCAACTATAAAGGCGTTGTGGGCGGCAGCGGCTACGTCGTATTCGGCGGTAAGGATACCACGGTAAACAGCTCTGCTTACGCGGGCTTGATCAATAAAGACTATATCGACGCTTACAGCAATCTTGATTGGGCAAAAGCGTTGGAAAACAAGGGCGTTTCGCTCAACGATTTGTTCGGCGATGCCGATCAACCCCTCCTCATCTACAACGATAAGGAACAAGCTTACGGCTTCATCGGCAAAACGCAGACCGTCGCGGCAGAATCTTACAAAGCGATCTCCGTCCGCGTCAAGGTTTCGGACGGCGCAACCGCATACGTTTACCTTGCCAACGGCGAATCGGAGGACAAAGAAGTTCTTTCCGTCGGCAGAAATGTCACCTTCTGGTACGACGATAACGGCAACGTATGCCTTGAAGACCCCACCGAAAACACCAAAAAATCCAATATCGCCTTCAAATTGCAGGCAAACGGCTTGTACCTTGCAAACGCTCAATGGAGCGAAGCAAGCAAATACGAAGGCTACTATGCAAACCTTTCCAATTATGAAAAGGACGAAAACGGCAACCTGATCGTTGCGGAAAACGGCGTTTCCTATAATTATAATGAAAAGTGGCAAAACGCAGGCAACGACGGTATCGCGTTCTATTATAATGAAGCAGACGGAAAATATTACGCATACAAGAACGGCAACAAATACTCCACCCTCGTCAACGACCTTGCGACGGTAAATGGCGCCGACGGTAAGTCTATCGCGCGTTACAGCGCGTTGGCTGGCGAATCCCTTTTCGCAAAGGTAGAAAGCGGCGCTGGCTGGCAAACGGTTGTGTTCTACGTCCACGCTGGCAGCGAAGATTTCAATTACCGTTTAGAGGTTTGGAGCGGTGACCGTCTTGGCACGGAAAAGAGTGCGGCAGGCTCTTACGTTTTGGTCGATGCGAACAACCCCGGCACGTTAGACGAAACGGTGTTCAACGCATTGTTGGACGAAAGAGAAACGGACGAAAACACCTTGACGGATAAAACCATCAAATCGGCATTCTCCTTCTACGACAGCGCGAAATTCCTTCGCTACGACGAAACAATTGACGAAAACGGCGTTGGCAACTCTTACGAAAGCTACGTTTCCTCCGCATACAGCGAAGGGATCGCGTATCTGCAATACGTCAATGAAGGAACCCGTTACGAAACGTACGTCAACTATGCATTAAGCGAAGTAACGGTAGCGGCAGACGTTGAAGAAGAAGATACGGACACGGAAACGGAAGAAGAAGAAAGCATCTCTGGCACCAACCTTGCCCTGCTTATCAGCTCTTTGGCGGTTGCGGTAGCGTTGCTTGTTGCAATCGTAAGCGTTATCGTTAGAAAAGTATTTATGAAAAAGCGCAAAACCTCCGCGCCGAAGATCAAAAAGGTGAAAAAGGAAAAGCCCATAAAGGAAAAGAAAGTGGCGGCTCCCGAACAACCTAAGGACGAAAAAGATCCTTATAACGATTGATTTTCAAAATCAAAATAACAAACCGCACGCCTAACCGCGTGCGGTTTTTGTATTTCGTTAAAAAATTATTTTTTATTTGATGTTTCTTCACTCGCAATATCTATCCCTAATAACACTCCAAATCTAAACCCCTCAAAATAATGCCTTTGAACTCCCTCATAAAACATCCCCTCTTTTATCTGTATAACGTCTTGATACATATCTAATAATTCTGGATATTTTTTTAAGGCTTCTTTAAATTCCATATCCGCCGCAAAAAACTCATCTTCCATTCGTTTACTTTCAGCACTTTGGGGAACACTACCATATTGCCCCCTCCCAAAATACAACTGACAGATTATCTCATTTCTTTTCATATTCATTGAAAACCTCCTAATCCACATATTAATTATAGCCGTAATTTTTACGGTTGTCAAGGATTTGCCGTATATTTTACGGTAAAATAAATATATGGATATGTTTGCGATTAGATTAAAAGAATTACGAATAGAAAAAGGCTTAACGCAAAAACAACTAGCAACGTTTTTGCAGACGACGGACGACAGCATTTTTTCTTGGGAAAAGGGCAGAAGTCAGCCCTCCCTTGAAACAATCCGAAAAATGTGTCAGTTTTTTGACGTCACCGCCGATTATTTGCTTGGCTTAACAGATTAAAAAATTTAGGAGCTTGCCGATCGTTACCGATCAAGGCAAGCTCCTTTTTTATTCCTTTATTTAGCTCATTTTTCGCAATCCCTTGGGGATATGATTTTTCAAAACGCCGTTTACGCACTTTCCCAGCCCGACGGGAAACCCGTCCACGCATACAAGCGCCCAGCCGTTCTTTCCCTCCGTTTCCACCGTTTCCCCCCGCAAAAACCGTTCTACGCGGGGATCTGACAACGGCAAATCGACCGCCGCTTTACATTCCGCTTTGGTCAAGCACATTGCAAGCGAATGATCGGGCTGAAAACGCCCGTTTTTCACCTCGCCAAGCCGCACCCCGACGCGCAACACCTGCACGCCCTTCCAATCGAAAATTTCAGGCGGCAACGCGTACAAAACGCCGTCCGCCTCGTGCAATCGTTCAGTAAAAGGCTTCACGAAAAACTCCCGTTCAAACTCTCTATACGCCTTTTCCAAATTCCGCGAAGCGTACCCCTTGAAGGATTTTATAAAGACCTCTTTCCCTTCGTCAACCTTTTCAAACAGCGCGGCAAAATGCCCCTCGCCCGCCACCTTGTGCGGGTACAGCTTTTCCTGCTTCACAAGGCGCATTTGCGGCTGATTTTTTAAATAATCGCATACCTGCCCCTCGTCTTCTTCTTCCGCAAAGGTGCAGGTAGAATACACCAACCGCCCGCCGCCGCGCAGCATTTTCGTCCCAAAATGCAAAATTTCCGCCTGCCGCGCCGCGCATAAAGCCACGTTTTCCTCGCTCCATTCTTCCAACGCCTCTTTGGCGTTTTTACGGAACATTCCCTCGCCCGAACAAGGCGCGTCAATCAAAATTTTATCAAAATATCCCTCAAACGCTTCCGCCAACCGTTGGGGCGTGGCGCAAGTGACGATCGCATTTCTGATCCCCAGCCGTTCGACGTTTTGCGACAAAATTTTCGCCCGCGCAAAGATAGGCTCGTTCAAGACAATAATCCCCTTTCCGTGCATGGCTGTCGCCAACTGAGTCCCCTTTCCGCCGGGGGCGGCACAAAGGTCTAACACCCGTTCCCCTTCGCGCACCTCTAAAAGCGGCGCAGCGCACATTGCGGACGGCTCTTGCGAATAATACACCCCCGCAAAATGGTAAGGATGCCCGCCGATTTTTTCTTCCTCAACAATAAAGCCTCTCTCCTCCCAAGGCACCGCTTTCAAGGCAAACGGCGAAATTTTTTTAAATTCTTCCACCGAACATTTCAGATCGTTCACACGCAAGCCCTTATAGGGTTGCCCGTCATATACGGCAAAAAACGCCTCCCATTCTTCGGGAGGCAGTTGCTTTTTCATTCTTTCCGCAAACGCCTTTAAAACGTCCATTTTTCGCCATCCTTTTCGCGTTCAACGCGTACCTGCCCTGCCTATTTCGCCAAAAACTGTAAAAACTCGTCAGGGGAAAACAGCCTCGCTTTACCCTTTTCCGCACTTAAAAGCCGCGCCCCCGTTTCCGTTTCAAACCGAACGTAAAGATCGCACTCCTCCGCGCGATAGGTGATAAACGCCCCTTCCCCAAACGCGGCACGCGCCAGCTCCTCCGCGCGCTCGCCGCACAGCTCGACGGGGTGCGAAAAGCAAACACGCTTCCCTTTCAGCTTTCCTTCCTTTGCACGCTTTCTCTTTTCGCGGTCGATAAAATTATGAAAGCGCACACGCACCTTTTCCCGTTCTTCTTTCTTTTTCGCCGCCTCTAAAAGATACGCACGCTGCGCCGTAGATTCGCTCTGCGCTACTTCGTGATTTTCAATCTTCCCCAAAGTAATCTCATATTTTTCAAGCAGCTCAACAAAATTCAGCCCTTCCTCCTTGCACATCGCCTCGGCGATCTTCATCGTCGCGTACGCGTCGTCCACCGCGCGGTGGGGGGTAAACTCTACGCCCAGCTGCTCGGCAATCGTCCCCAACCCAAACTGACGGGAAAACTCCCCTATTTTGTTCATATAGACAAACTGAGTGTCCGCAAACCGAAAGGAAAAGGAGGGCAAATGAAAGCGCAAGCTTTCAAGATTGAGATATTTCACGTCGTTCATCGTGGCGTGTCCCGCCACAAGAGTATCCTTATCCTCTAACAGAGCGTAAATTCTTTTTGCCACCTGCGGGAAGGTGGGGTACGATTTAAAATCCTCATATTTGTACGGCAAAACAAGCCCCTGCGTCCCTTTTCGGTCGGTGAGGTGAAATCCGCCCTGCGGGTTGACAAGAATATCCTCTTTTTCCAAAATGCAAAAATTCTCGTCGGTCAGGCAATACCCAAAGGCGCAAATTTTGGCGACGTTTTTAAAAACGCCCGCGCACTCGATGTCAAAAAACAAATACTTCATATTTCTTTCTCGTAAAAATTCTTTCAAGGAATATTATAGCACAGTACGCAAAAAAACGCAACAAGGATACTCCCTTGTTGCGAAATTTTCGTTTTTTAATCTTCCAAGCCAAGTAGATAATCGCTGTACGTAAGCAAGGGCGGGTTCCGATTTTGTGGATGATATGCCGTGCTATACGCGTTTAGTTTTTAGGAACAATCACAGCTTTACCGCCCATATAAGGACGCAACGCCTCGGGGATAGTCACGCTTCCGTCCGCTTGCAAGTGGTTTTCCACAAACGCAATCAGCATACGGGGGGGCGCAACAACGGTGTTGTTTAAGGTGTGCGCCAGCTTCGTTTTGCCGTCCGAATCCTTATAACGGATAGACAATCTGCGCGCTTGCGCGTCCGTGAGGTTCGAACAAGACCCCACCTCAAAATATTTTTTCTGACGGGGGCTCCACGCCTCGACGTCACAGCTCTTATATTTCAGGTCGGCAAGGTCGCCCGTGCAGCAGCCAAGCTGTCTGACGGGGATATCCAACGAACGGAACAGCTCCACGGTATAGCTCCACAGCTTTTCGTACCATTCCTCGCTTTCTTCGGGACGGCAAACGACGATCATTTCCTGCTTTTCAAATTGGTGAATACGGTAAATGCCGCGCTCCTCAATACCGTGCGCGCCCTTTTCCTTACGGAAGCAAGGGGAATAGCTGGTAAGGGTCAAGGGCAGCTTTGCTCCGTCGATAATTTGCCCCATAAACCGCCCGATCATCGAGTGTTCGGACGTACCGATCAGGTACAAATCCTCCCCCTCGATCTTGTACATCATATTTTCCATTTCGTCAAAGCTCATTACACCCGAAACGACGTCGCCGTGAATCATATACGGCGGAATCACGTAGGTAAAGCCCTTGTCGATCATAAAATCGCGGGCATAGGTCAGTACGGCAGAATGCAATCTTGCAATATCCCCCGTCAAATAGTAAAAGCCTTGCCCCGAAGTTCGGCGCGCCGAATCAACGTCAATGCCGTCCAGCTTTTCCAAAATATCCAAATGGTAAGGAATTTCAAACTCCGCTTCCTTGGCTTCGCCAAACCGTTGCAGCTCGACGTTTTCCGAATCGTCCTTGCCCACGGGTACGTCGGCAGCGACGATGTTGGGGATCGCCATCATCACCTTTTTAAAGGCGGCTTCAATTTCCGCGCTTTCCTTTTCGATGGCAACAAGGCGGTCGGCGTCCGCTTTTACCTGCGCCTTCACCTTTTCCGCGCCCTCTTTATCCCCCGCCTTCATCAGCATACCCACCTGCTTGGATAAGGTATTGCGTTGCGAACGCAAGGTATCCCCCTCTTGAATCAGCGCGCGACGTTGACCGTCCAGCTTTAACGCCTCATCTACAAGGGGCAATTTTCTGTCTTGGAACTTTCTTTTGATGTTCTCTTTGACAAGTTCGGGATTTGTTCTGATAAGATTAATGTCGATCATAGGATTTTTTCTCCTAAAAACTCCGTTTTTCTTTTTATTATACTACTTTTGCGCGGTAAAAGCAATTAAAAAAATCAGACAAGCGCAATTTCACGCAATTTTTTCTTAAAAAACTTGTATTTTTTCGCGCGCTATGTTATAATAGAGAATACAAAGCCTCGCGCTTATTTAAAAATAAGCGCCAAATATTACTTATTGAGGAGCTTTCGCGCTTTATGAAGAAAAAACAGGACTCGGCAAACAAGTCGTACGTTTCCGAAGAGGAAAAACGGGAAAAGCGGTTTAACGACCTCTTTCCAAAGCCCAAAAAGAAGAAAAAGAAAAACGCACAGCCGCAGGCGGAGGTGCAACGCTTTAACGCGGACGTCGATAAAGGTCTTTCCGAGGTGCAAATCAATCAACGGATCGAACAAGGCTTGGTCAACAAGACGGGCAAAAAATACTCGAAAAGCTATCGCAGTATTTTTGTGGGCAATATCTGCACCTTTTTCAACCTGCTGTGTTTGATCGCCGCCGTCGCGCTGATTTTGGCGCGCGCGCCCCTTTCGCAGTTTGTATTCGTGCTGATTTTCACCTGCAATATCGTCATCAGTATCGTGCAGGAAATCCGCGCCAAACGAAAAATCGACAAGCTGTCCATTCTATCCTCCCCCACGGCACGGGTCGTGCGAGGCGGTAAGAAAAAGGAAATTCCCGTCACCGAAATCGTCGTGGACGATATCATTTTATTGTCCGCAGGACAACAAGTCCCCGCCGACTGTATCGCAGCCGAAGGCACGGCGGAATTCAACGAATCCCTCTTGACGGGCGAATCCGTCCCTATCAAGAAAGAGGACGGGGATAAGCTGTTTGCAGGCTCCTTCGTTGCCGCAGGGCATATCGCCGCGCGAGTGGATAAGATCGGCGACGAAACGTATATCAGCAAGCTGACCGCCAAGGCGAAAAAATACAAACGCCCGAATTCGGAAATTATGAACTCGTTGACGCTGTTTATCCGCGTGATCGGTATCATCATTATTCCCGTGGCGATCTTTATGTTTATCACCAACTTTAAAAACTTGGGCGGGAACTGGGCTGACCTTTCCACCCAAGGCGGGTTTATCGGTGCGCTGTTTAGAGGCACCCCCGTCTTAAACGAAACCATACAAAAGACCATCTCCGTCGTGATCGGTATGATCCCTTCGGGCTTGCTCCTTTTGACGACGGTAGCTATGTCCGTGGGTATGATTCGGCTTGCCAAATACAACACTTTGGTACAGGATATGTACTCTTTGGAAATGCTTGCCCGCGTCAACGTACTTTGCCTCGATAAGACGGGTACGATCACCGACGGCAGAATGAAGGTAAGCGACTGTATCCTCGTCAACAACAACACCGATTATACGATCGACGACATTTTAGGCTCTATTTTGGCGTCGCTGGACGACAACAACCAAACCTCTATCGCCTTGTACGAACGGTTTGGCCATTCCTCCGCGCTGACCCCTATCGCCACCCTCCCTTTCTCGTCGGCAAGAAAGCTGTCCGCCGTTACCTTTGAAGGAGTGGGAACGTTCGCGATGGGCGCGCCCGAATTCGTCTTAAAGCCTATGCCGATCCGAATCGACAAAATCGTAAAGCAGTACGCGCAAATGGGGCTTCGAGTAATCGTAGTTGCGCACTCGCAAGGTCAGCTGCAAGGGGATAAGCTCCCGTCTAATTTCCGTCCGCTGGCGGTGGTTACTCTTTCGGACAATATCCGCCCCGACGCAATCGAAACGATACGCTGGTTTAAGGAAAACGACGTCGCCGTAAAGGTTATTTCGGGGGATAATCCCGTTACGGTAGCCGAAGTAGCGCGCCGCGCGGGCATCAAAAACGCCGCGCATTATATCTCGTTGGAAGGGCTGTCCGATTTAGAGGTGGAAAACGCCGCCAACGAATATACGGTATTTGGACGGGTCACGCCCGAACAAAAGGCTATTTTGATAAGGTCTATCAAGCAAGCGGGCAACACCGTCGCCATGACGGGGGACGGGGTCAACGATATTTTGGCAATGAAAGAGGCGGATTGCGCCATCTCCGTCGCCTCGGGCAGCGAAGCGGCGAAAAACGTGTCCAACCTCGTTTTGCAGGACAATAACTTTGGGTCAATGCCCAAGATCGTCAACGAAGGTCGGCGGGTCATCAACAACGTGAAAAACTCGGCTTCGCTGTATATTATGAAAACCTTTTTAACGCTGACGCTTGCCGTATTCTGTATCGCGATGGGCAGCGCGTACTTCTTCACGACGAACAATATGATGATGTACGAAATTTTAATCAGCGCCCTGCCCTCTTTGGTGATTTCCTTGCAGCCGAACACCGCGCGGGTAAAAGGGAAATTTATCCCCTACGTATTAAGCCGCGCAATCCCGGGCGCGCTAACGCTTGCAATCGGAATTTTGTCGCTGTACGTAATCCGCCATACGGGCATAGCCGATTCGTTAGGGCTTGTCAACGAAGCGGGCGAAGATACCCTCGTCTATACGGCGATGATGATGCTGGTGCTCACCTTGGTCGGGCTTGTAATGCTGTACCGTATCTGTCAGCCCTTCAATATCCTGCGCGCGATTCTGTTTATCGTGATTTCCGTGGCGTGCGCCACCGTGCTGTCCGTGCCCTTCCTTGGCAGTATCGTCTTTGACGAATGGAACGCGGTGCATTTTAACCTGCAACAAATCCTGCTGCTGATTATCATTGTCCAAGCGACGATGCCCTTATCGGGCGGGCTGATACGCTTGTTCGATATGATGAACCCCGTCGAAACGGAAAACTGACGAAAATATTTAACCGTATAAAAGGGATTGCCAAGGCAATCCCTTTTAATTTTCAGTTTCTTCTTCCGCTATGTCCAACCCCAACAAAAATCCCCTTCGAAATCCCTCACAAAAAATTTCTTTTTCTAACTGCATATAAACATCCCTTAATGTATCAATCACTCTCCTATACTTTTCTTCCAACTCTCCATTTCCATTAAAAGCTTTCATCATCTCCTCATCAGCTTTAAAAGCCCTTTTTTGAAAATATTTGCACTCATCACTAATAGAAGAACTTTCTCGCTTTTCTATCACGTCAAAATACAACTTCTCTATGACTAAATTTTTTTTCATCAAAAAAGTTCTCCTTTCGTTTCCATAAACATAATTATATACCACAAATTTGTGGAAGTCAAGTATTTCCCACAAATTTGTGGTATCTTTTAGTAAGAGGAAACTATGAATTACGGTGACGCTATCAAACAACTGCGTTTAGAACGTGGCAAAAGCCTTTTAGAGGTAGAAAAGGAAACGGGTATTTCCAATCAAAATCTTTCTCGGTGGGAAAGAAACGAAGTCTTGCCTAATATTGATTTTTGCGTGCGTCTTGCAAAATATTACGACGTCAGCATTGAAGAATTAATCGGCTTAACCGATTAATTGCAATGATAACCCAAAAACGAAAACGCCTTCCGCGTATCCCGCGGAGGGCGTTTTGTTGATGCTTTGTTATTCGGTGTTATTCTTCGCTGTTTTCAGCTTCTTCGGGTGCTTCCGCGCCTTCGTCCGCAACGACGGTTTCTTCCATTTCTTCCGCCTCTAACGCCATTCCTTCCGCCAATTCTTCGGGGGAAAGGTCTGCCGCCGTTTCTTCGGGAGCTTGCGTTTCCGCTTCGTCGTCGCGTTCGGTGACGTCCACCGTCGCAACCAAGCTGTCTTTTACGTTCATTACGCGTACGCCGCGCGTCGTTCTGCCGATACGGCTGATCGTTTCCGCATGCATACGGATAATCGTCCCGCCCGTCGTGATAATCATAATATCGTTGTCGTCGGTCACGAATTTCATATTGACAAGATAGCCCGTCTTTTCGTTGAATACGCCCGCTTTGATACCCTTACCGCCACGGCTTTGCAAACGGTAATCCTCAACGGACGAGCGTTTGCCGTACCCGTTAGAGGTCAGCGTGAACAAATCCTGCGATTTATCGACGATCAGCATATCCACCAACACGTCGTCCTTGGAAAGGTTGATACCGCGTACACCCTGCGTACCTCTGCCCGTCGGGCGAACGTCCTTTTCGGAGAAGCGGATACATTTCCCTTCGCGGCTAGCAACGATAATTTCGTCCTCGCCCGTAGCAAACTGCACGGACATCAGCCTATCGTCCTCTTGCAGCTTAATCGCAATCTTACCGTTTTTGGCGATACGCTTAAATTCGTCCGTGTGCGTCTTTTTGATCAAACCGCGCTCGGTCGCCATCACCAAATATCCCGTACCGTTTTCCAAAACGGGCAGCACCGTTTCAATCTTCTCACCGGGGTCAAGCTGTACGATATTGACCACCGCCCTGCCTCTCGCCGTGCGGTTGGCTTCGGGAATTTCGTACCCCTTGATCGAATACACCTTCCCTTTGGAGGAGAACAGCAAAATGGGGTCGTGCGTGCAGGCTACGAACATCTTTTCTACGTAGTCCTCGTCCTTGGGTCTGTGCGCGGTAATCCCTCTGCCGCCTCTACCCTGCGCCTTATATTCGGCAACGGGCAAACGCTTGATATACCCCGAATGGGTGATCGAAATGACAACGTCCTCTCTTTCGATCAAATCCTCGTCGTCGATAGAGCCGTAATCCACGGAAATTTCCGTCTTTCTGGGGGAAGGATACTTCGTCTTGATCTCCGTCAAATCGTTGCGGATAATCTCCATAACCCGCCATTCGTTGGCGAGAATATCGCGAAGATCAGCGATCGTCGCGTTCAGCGCGTTCAGCTCGTCCTTCAATTTTTCGACCTCTAACGAAGTCAATCTTTGCAAGCGCATTTCCAAAATAGCGTTGGCTTGCTTTTCGTCCAGCTCAAACGCGCTCGTCAAGCCCTCGATGGCGGCGTTTTTGTCCGCGGAAGCCTTGATGATGCGGATCACCTCATCCACGTTTGCAAGCGCCAGTACAAGCCCTGCAATGATATGCGCGCGTTCTTCCGTTTTGTTCAGCTCGAACCGCGTTCTTCTGGTGATAACTTCCTTTTGGTGTTCCAAATAATAATACAAAATCTCGCGCAGATTCAGCGTTTTAGGCTCGGTCGCGTTTTCAACGAGTGCAAGCAAAATGATCCCGTCGGAAATTTGCAACTTCGTCTTTTTGTACAGAGTATTCAAAACGACTTGCGCGTTGGCGTCCTTCTTTACCTCGATGACGATACGCATACCCTCTCTGTCCGATTCGTCGCGGATATCCGAGATGCCTTCCAGCTTTTTAAGTCGGAGGC
>JAZKXM010000047.1:0-2336 GCA_045611585.1 Candidatus Scatosoma sp.
AGACCACGCCTTTGCATACCTCGGAAAGTACGCTCTTGTGGCGGAATTCTTCACGCGCGTGCACGTTGGATATATGCACTTCCGCAACGGGAATATCAATCGCCGCAATCGCATCGCGAAGGGCGTAGCTGTAATGCGTAAACGCACCCGCATTGAACAAAATACCGTCGTATGCCTTTTGTAAATACGCCTCGTGAAGCTTATTGACAAGCTCCCCTTCGATATTGCTTTGATAAAAAACAACACTATCACCGCTCTCTTTCGCAAAAGCCGCTATTTTTTCGTTGATTTGCTCTAACGTTTCCGAGCCGTAAACGCTCTTTTCCCGTTTCCCCGTCAAGTTAAGGTTGACTCCGTTCATCACTAAAAATTTCATAACCGTACGTCCTCCGTTCGATTTTTATTTGCTTTGTATTTTTTGTAAAATTCTTGCGCCTGCTTATCGTCGGGGTTGAGCCCCAGATACAAACAGTCGGAATAGTAGCCTTGATAAAAGAGCATCGATTCCCCGTTTAACGTCTGTAAGCCATCTTCCTTGGCGAGCCGCAAAAACTCCGACTCCGCAGGATAATAAATAAGGTCGATCGCCGCCGTTGCGCCCGCAAACGCCTTTGCTGTTACAGGGGATTTGCCTACCGTATCGTGCATCCCCACACCCGTCGTATTGACAAGGATATCAAAGCCGCCCGCTTCGGGATCATCTATCGGTGTAATACCAAGCTGCTCGCATGTTTCCAAAAGCTCCGCACGGTTTCTTCGATACATATACACGTCCGCGCCCGCATTTTTTAAGGACGCAGCGGTGCTTCTGCCCGAACCGCCCCCACCAAGAACGAGTATCCTTTTGCCTTGCACCTCTATCCCCGAAAGACGAACCATCAATAAAAAGCCCACGCCGTCGGTGTTATACCCTACGCGCGTTTGATTGATAACGGTATTTACCGCCCCGAAAGCAAGCGCATCGCCTTCCACCCCGTCAAGGTATTCCATCACGTCGCGCTTGTAGGGAATGGTGATGTTAAAACCATCGAAATCCCCCAAAAGACGGCGCATTGCATTGTCAAAATTTGCGGCATCTACCGAAAAGTTTTCATATTCACAAGTGTAGCCAAGCTCGTTTAAAATAAAGACGTGTATCGCCTCGCTTTCCGATTTTGAAACGTCCTTACCAACCAAGCCAAGACGTATAATTTTCCTGTTCATCTCGTACATACCCCCGTTCAATAGGCTTTAACACCGAGTTTCTCAAAGAAATCGGGGAAGGAAATGGCACAGCACTCGGGACGGGCGATATTGCCGCCCTTTTCCGAAGCAATCAAGCCGACCGCCGCCGTCATTGCAATTCTATGGTCAAGATAGCTATCGCAATCTCCGCCTATAAGTTTCTTTTTGCCTCGAATGATAAATCCGTCGGGAAGCTCTTCACACTCGCCGCCGAGGTTATGGATAAGCTCCGCCGTCGTGCGAATGCGGTCGCTCTCTTTCACGCGCAATTCCTTTGCTCCCGTAATCCTCGTTTCCCCTTCCGCAAAAGCGCAAAGAAGGGCAACCAACGGAAGCTCGTCTATCATAGACGGCGCGTCCTCTTCGCAAAGCTCGATGGCGTGCATATTCGATTTTTTAACGAGTATATCCGCCGTCTCTTCTCCGCCCGAAGCACGTCTATTCAACAACGAATATTGTACGCCAAGCCTATCAAACGCCGTCAAAATACCTGTCCGTGTGGGATTTATCCCTACGTTTTTACAAAGTGTTTCCCCTTTCAAAGCGCCAAGCGCCATAAAATACGCCGCCGAGGAAATATCCGAAGGCACGCATACGTCTATCGCGCGCAAACCACTCTTTTTCACTGTCACGCTATTGCCAAGCGTTTGAATGTCCGCGCCCATCGCGCCAAGCATACGCTCGGTATGATCGCGCGATTTTGCAGGCTCGGTAACCGTCGTTTGCCCTTCCGCGGAAAGCCCTGCAAGAAGAACGGCGCTCTTCACCTGTGCCGAGGCAACGGAAATGGTCACATCCGCGCCCTGCAATTTTTTAGGCGAAACGTATATAGGCGCGTGTCCGTCCGTCGTTTTTACGTCCGCGCCGAGAAGGGAAAGAGGCTCTGCCACCCGTTTCATAGGGCGAGCGGAAAGCGATTCGTCTCCAAATAACGTCGCCTCAATTTGTTTCCCTGCGACAAACCCCGTCAAAAGACGAATGGTCGTACCCGAATTGCCGCAATTTAATTTCGCGCCGCTACGGAAATTCGGCGTGCCTTTCACCCGCAACGTTGTGCCGTCCATTTGGATATCCGCCCCCAGCGCGCGCATACAAGCACAAGTGGACAAACA
>JAZKXM010000048.1:0-4538 GCA_045611585.1 Candidatus Scatosoma sp.
TCTTCGGTAGCGGTGAATTCTGCCCACGTAAGTTCTTTAAATTTAGGAACTTTGTGGTTGTAGGTTACCGTAACGGAGTTGGTGCCGTCGCTGATTTTACCCGTAAGGACGTATTCGACGTCTGCTTCCGCTGCTTCGTCAACGTCGATGGTGTACGTGCCGTCTTCGTTTTTCACAACGACAACGCCTTCGCTAACGTTAACCGACCAAACGATGTTGTACGTTTTGCCATCGATGGGAACGCTGCCGGGACGTTCAAAGTCCGCGCCCGTTTCCAACGCTGCCGTCTTGTAAAGGCTGTCGATGTACGATTTTGCCTTGTCAAGACCACCGTCTTCCGCAAAACAGCTTGCAAAGCCCGCCGCGCCCGTCACACAGGTAAGGGTGGCAAGAATGCCAGTAATGAGTTTTTTCATGTGTTTTTACTCCTTTAATTTATTTTTTCTTTTTTTATTTGTCATTCGGCTCAATGAACCGTAATGTCCGCTACGTCAAACACTTTAATTTGATGGCCGCCTTTTTCTTGACCTTCCGCCTTAAAGTAATCAATTACGCCTTTCACGTCGATCGTTTTGTTCAAATACTTGCTTGCGGTGACTACGTCGCCGTTTTCATCGCGAAGAACGTCCGTTCTGACAACAATTTCTTTGCCGTCCAATTCGCACGTGATCGTCATCGCACCGTCGTTGGGACCGCCGTTGCTCGTGGTGTAAATGTTTTTAACCTTCACATTCTTCATACTGATAGAGGAATGGAGAGCAAGTTGGGTATAATCGTACGTTCTTGCGGTTTCCTCGTCTTCCAAATGGATTTCAACCGTGCGGGTAAAATCTGCCGCCGACGTCAGCAGATGGACGGGGGCATAATCGTTTTCGGGGTCGAGGTTTTGGATATTGTTGGGATCGCCGATATCGAAAGGGGAGTATTGTAAGCCCGAAACCTGATACGAATCGCCCGCTTCATAATAAGAAACAGTGCCGACAATACGCACTTTGTTGCCGGGGAATACAATTTCTTGTCCGTCGGGGGAGAGGGTAAAGCCGTAATATACGTACATACCATACCAAATACCCGTTTCCTCGTCGTAATTTTCGATATACGCGCCGTTGTTGTAAAGGTAAGTAACAACCCCTTCAAAGGCAACCTTCATGCCGTCGTATTCGGCTACGTTCAAACGAAGCTCTTTCAAGTCCATTTCGATTGCAGAGCCGTAGAAGAAATCGGGATCCTTTTCCTTGGAATGGATATGGAGGGCGTTTTTCGTCGCCTGCGCAATCGCGTCAAGGCAGGTTTCGCCATAGCGGTTCCCGCCCGAATTGGACGCAAACGCCAGCCCGTTTTGCAAAATTTCAATGTTCAGATTGCGATAATCGGTTGCCCCTTCGGGTTTATACCACACCCAAACGAGGTGTCTGTCCCCCGTCGAGTCCTTTTCCCATTTCGTGCCGTCCGTTTCCAAAACGATAGAGGTAGCGGACATCAGCTTTTCTTTGGTGAATTTGGACGCTTTTTTGCCCCATTCTTCAATTTTACCCGTCGATTCGGGGGTGTTGACGGCAAGATATCTTGCTTTCAAAACTCCGTCGGCGGAAACGGTGGTGGGGACAAAGAAATGCGTTGTATCGCCGTCGATGTACAGCTTTACCTCAACCTCTTGTTTCAAGGTTTCGCTGTTCATATCCAGCTTTACCGAGCCAGCGTAATCGACGTCTTTGGGTTCTTTTTTACGTTCGCCGCAGCCGGCTGCCAGCCCGAAGGCTGACACCAAGCTGAGCAATAACGCCAATAATCTCTTTTTCATAAACGTTTATCCTCTGTGTTGATTAGGATTGATATTCGCATTCGTCAATGGCGTCGTCAAACGCTTTCTTGATCAAATCAAGCGCCGTTTGTCCGCCCACCGTCTTGGTTGCGAAGCAATATTGCATCAACGAACCAACTTCGTCACGAGCCACGGAAGATCCCTTGAATGCAGGGGAAACGTAGTACGCATCTACCTGTTCCATACACGTTTTTGCAGACAGAGCTGCAACGTATTTGCCGCCGTCAGCCTTGCTGAGGAAGTTTGCATATACGGGGTTTTCCGTTACCGATTGCAGAACGGGAACGTAGCCCGAAACCATCGAGAATTCCGCTTGGAACGCAACGTTCGTCGTCAAATATTTCGAGAACAGCCACGAAGCGATTACTTCCTGAGGGTTATCCTGCTTGAAGATACAAAGGGAAGGACCTTGCGAAATAACCTTCGGGTTGCTTGCATCTACCTGAGGAATGGTGGTGATACCCACTTCGAAGGGGTATTTACCCTTAGAATCGGGTTCCGGACATTGTTTCGTCGCACCTGCGGACGAACCGATGGACATATAGCTCTTCGTCTTATCCTTGTCCGTTACCTGCTTTTTGAACAGTTCGGAGGTGTAAGAACCAAGCAATTCTTGCGTGGTCACGTAGTTGTTTTGATACCAGCCGCGGAATTTTTCCACGAACGCCCAGTTCGTTTCGTTGTCGAACAAGAAATGCTTGCCCGTTGCGGAGGTGTAAGGGGAACCGTACTGTTCGCACATCGTGATAAACCAGTTCGCTTCCGAGTCGTACCCAAGGGGGATACAATCGGGATCCAGCTCTCTCAGCGTTTTGCAAACCGCTTCCATTTCGTCCCACGTGGTGGGAGGGGTCAGTTCGTGTTCGTCAAAATACGTTTTGTTGTAATACAAAACTTCCGTCGATTTCGAGAAGGGAAGCATATACATTTTGTCGTCGCCGAACGCTTTACCTTCGTTGTAATAACCGGGGATAAAGTCGTCGATTTGCGCTTGCGTAAGACCCAGCGTTTGCGTGGTTTCGTCCGCAAGGGTTACCGTTTCTTCGCTGGCGATCAGATCGTCAAGGGTAACCACCGCGCCCGCGATGTTGTAAAGGGCAACGTGGTCGGGATAGCAGTATGCCATGCTGGGCTGGTTGCCCGCCGTCAACTCTTTACTGATTTGGTCACGCACGTCGTCGTAGCCGCCAACCTGTTTGTGGTCGATCGTGATATTGGGATACAACTTGTTGAATTTTTCAATGTATCTATCCAATACTTCGGTGAGGTTTTGACCCATCGTGTGATAGAACACAACCGTTTGTTTGCTGCCGTCGTAACCGCCTTCGGGCATTTCGAAATCCTTATAGGTGACCTTCTTGCCGCAAGCCGCCATCGGCGCGAAGCAAGACGCAATCACCATTGCGGAAACGAGGGTGGACAAAATTTTCTTCGTCTTTTTCATAACATTATTCCTTCCTTAATTATTTTTTTGTTGTTGAGTGTTGGGATTAACCCTTGATACCGCTTCTGGAAACGCCCTTCATGATATATTTTCTAAGGAAAATGAATACCATAAACAAAGGAGCGGAAACGATCGCGACTGCCGCCATCTGCACGGGGAAATTCGTTTCGCCCGACGCGTCTTGGAAAGCGTTACGCAAACCGTTGGTAACCAGCTGGTAGGCCTCGTCGTTGGCAACCAATCTAGGCCAAATATAGCTGTTCCATGCGCCCATCATCTTCAAGATAGTGATAGAGATCAGCGTAGGCAACGCGAGGGGAATCATAACCTTCCAAAGATATTTGATATCGCTGGTGCCATCTACTTTTGCCGCCAAATACAGCTCGTTCGGGATCTGCATAAAGTTTTGCTTTAACAAATAGATATAGAAGATACTGACGAGGAAAGGCACAATCAAAACGGTGTACGTGTTCAACCAACCGAATTGGCTGACCGTTTGATAGTTGGTGATCGTGAACAACTCGCCGGGGATCATCATCGTTGCAAGCAGGATAGCAAACAGGGTGTTTTTGCCCTTAAACTCTAACCGAGCGAACGCAAACGCCGACAAAACGGTGATGACAAGGGAAAGCAGAGTGGATACCAAGCCCACGTACAGCGTGTTGAGGAACAAATCCCCAAGCCGAGCCGTCTTGAATGCGTCCACGTAGTTGTAAAATACAAACTTTTGCGGGAACAGCGTAGGGACGGGTTGGTTGTATTCGTCAATCGTTTTGACGGAAGAAATCAGCATCCAGTAGAAGGGGAAGATGACGATCAACGCCATCAAGCCAAGGAAGAAATACAACGCGCATTGTACCACGATCTTGACGACCTTTTGCTTTTTGGACATTTTTTGCATGTCCCGTTCCTTCATACCGACGGTTGCAACCGTTGCGGGAGCTTCCGTTTCTACCGCTTCGACGGATTCCGCCCTTTCAACAGTTTCTTCTACGGGGGCGGCGGTTTCGTTTTCAATTTCGATTTTTTCGTTTTCAAGATTACTCATACGATCGCTACCTCCTTAATAGTGTGTTTTCTTTTTGCTGCCGTACAGGTTGATCATCGTGACGACGAAAATAATCCCGAAAAGGATCAACGCGGCGGCGCTGGCGCGGCCTTGGTTGTCCGTTTCAAGCGAGTCGTAGATGAACCCGACCATCGTGTTCAAGCTGCCGTCGTTTGCGGGAGGACCCATTTTTTCACCGAAGATACCGACGATGCTGGAATATT
>JAZKXM010000049.1:0-6741 GCA_045611585.1 Candidatus Scatosoma sp.
GTGTTGGGCATACAGCAGATTTGCGTGAAGCCGCCTTTCACCGCCGCTTTTGCGCCGCTTTCGATATTTTCCTTATGTTCGAAGCCCGGTTCGCGAAGGTGGACGTGCATGTCGATCAAGCCCGGGAAAACGTGCATTCCCTTTGCATCGACCGTTTCTTCCGTTCCGTCCGCGGGGGCGGTGAGGTTGCTACCGATTTTTACGATTTTGCCGTTTTGGATGAGGATATCCTTTTCTTCTACCGTGTTTTTTAAGACTAATTTGCCGTTTTTAATAAGCATTTTTGCTGTCCTCCTATTCGTAGGGTTATGCGTTGGATTTGCGTGCCGCTTGGGCGTCGCTTAAAAGACACAGCGCTGCCATTCGGACGGCTACGCCGGAAAGGACTTGGTCCTCGATATGGCTGCGAGAATGGTCGATTATGCCGCTGGTCAGCTCTACCCCGCGATTGACGGGGCCGGGGTGAAGGACGATCGCGTTCGGGTTTGCCAAGGCGAGCTGTTCTTCGCCCACTCCGTAATTTGCCGCGTATTCGCCAAGCGAAGGAAAGTTACCCGCCTGCTGGCGTTCGAGCTGGATACGAAGGCCCATGACGACGTCTGCGTTTTTCAAGGCTTCCTCACGGGATTTGCAAAGCTTTGCGCCCAATTTGTCTATGTCTTTGGGGATCAACGTTTCGGGGGCGTACATATACACCTCCGCGCCCATCGTTTGAAGTCCGAAAAGGTTGGATTTTGCGACCCGCGAATGTTTGATATCGCCCAAAATTGCCACCTTCAAGCCTTTCAGGTTGCCGAATACTTCGCGCATGGTCAGCATATCCAACAATGCCTGCGTGGGATGCTCGTTCATGCCGTCGCCCGCGTTTAAGACGGAGGCTTTCACCGTTTTGGCAAGAAGATAGGGTGCGCCGCCCATTGGATGGCGCATAATGATAAAGTCGTTTTTCTGCGCGTCCAAGGTTTTGCCCGTATCTACAAGCGTTTCCCCTTTCGCCACCGACGACGTGCCTGCCGCGATGTTGATCGTCGTTGCGCCTAAATATTTTGCCGCTTGCTCGAAGCTGGTGCGGGTGCGCGTACTATTTTCGTAGAATAAAATTGTCGCCGTCTTATTCTCTAAATAGGACATCTTCTTTTCGCCGCGCAAAATGCGTTGTTTGAACTGTTCGGCTAAATCTAAAATTTCCGTAATTTCTGACGCGGACGCGTCGATTAAGCCCAAAAGGTCTTTTCTTTGTATCATTACCGTCTCCTTTGTTTTGATTTGTTGCAAACATTGTAAAAAAGTCTAAAAAAAATCTTGGACAGGAGTGCCCAAGACGAAAAATTTGCCGTTTGTACGCCGCGGAATTTCGCGGGAGTCGCCTTGAAAGCTCTGTCGCACCCGTCCGTTACGGTTTAATATCGTAGATATTATAGCATATTTTTCTTCCCTTGTAAAGAGTTCGAAAGGGAATTTTTTAAATCTGTCAATAAATTTTTACCAAGCGGAATCCCACCTTATCGCAAGAGGTGAGGTGATAGCCGATCCCCCGCTTTTCGCAATACAGCGGGAAATAGGGCGCGCCGTGGATATGCCCGAATACCGCTTTATCGACTCCGTTTTCTTCAAAAATTTGTGTGAACAGCGTTTCGTCCGTCTTTAACGAAAAAGGCGGATAGTGAATGAGCGCAATTAGCTTGTCTCCCTCCTCTTTAAGAGCGCGGGCGTCCTGAAAAGCAAGACGGAAACGCTCCGCCTCGCGAAGATACAGCTTTTCGTCGTGCGGAGAAAAATCGGGCGAGCCGGGACACGTCCAGCCGCGAGAGCCGACGATAACGTAATTGTCCAGCTTGATTGCGTCCGTTTGCAAAAAGTGAAAACTCTCGTCTGGGGCGGCGGCGCGAAGGCGGGAAATCCCGTTCCACCAATAATCGTGATTGCCGCGGACGAACACTTTTTTACCCGTCAACGGGGCAAGCGCGCGAAGGTCGGGCAGGGCTTCGTCAAGCTTCATCGCCCAGCTGGTGTCCCCTGCGATGAGGACGATATCCTCGTCCTTGACCGTGCTGAGCCAGCTTTCTTTAATTTTTTCGAAATGGCCTTCCCAGCCTCCCCCAAATACGTCCATCGGTTTGTCCGACGTCGTGGAAAGGTGCAGATCGGCAATAGCGTAAACGTTCATACCTTGATTATAGCAAACGGCGCAAAAAAAAGCAAGCGAAATATAATAAAAAGCCCTCCGCGACGATACGAAGAGCTGTTTTTAAGTAATACGTTAGATAGAAAAGTGAAAAAATGCGGAGAATTTTACAACTCCCAAACGACGGGGGTGATACCGTCCTCGGCATAGTGCCAATAGTTGCCGTCATAGCCCGAAAAATCATCTTTTACCCGCGGTTCTTCTTCGCTGTAAAAATAGATGTTTAATGGACCGAAATAATTTTCAAAGGCAACGTTATAATTGGCTTTTTTTAAACGTAACCATTCCTCTTCCGTTCCTTTATAATAAATATCTGCTATTACGGATTTTGCGGAGGTACTATATTTTAACGCCGCACCACTTAATACTTTTAACGTGGTAGGAAGAATTATTTTTTTTAAATTATTGCAACCTGTAAACGCACACGTTTCTATCGCTTCTACGCCTTCGGGGATCTCCATCAATTCAACCCTACTCGTTAAGCTTCCTTGAATAAATGTTTTTAACCCTTTTGATAAAGTTATCTTTTTTAGATTTGGTGCGGAAAGCGCATATACTCCCATCTCAATCACACTGTCGGGCAGGGTCAATTCAGTTAAATTATCACAATCCAAAAACGCCTTATCTTCTACTGTCGTTAAACCGTAAGGAAGATTTATTTCCGTTATACCCGATCCGCAAAAGGCGGCGTTTCCAATACGTTTCAGCTGATTTGGCAACTGAATTGTTTTTAAATTTTTACAGTGATAAAAAGCGTACGCGCAAATAGTTTCTATCCCTTGCGGGACGGTATAATTTTCGTCCTGCTTTGCGGGAGGATAGAAAAATAAGGTTTTTCCGTCCTTGGTAAAAACTACGCCGTCCACCGATTTATAAACGGGGTTATTTTTGTCTATTGAAATACTTTCAAGCGCTTCGTTAACCAATGCGCCTTCTTCCAAATGCTCCAACGTTTGGGGAAAGGTTAAGCTTTTTAGCAGAAGGCAATTACTAAACGCCGCATACCCTATGCTTTCAAGGGAAGAGGGTATCGTTATTTTTGACAACGTTGTACAAGAAGAAAACGCTTCAGCTCCAATGGAAACAACCGTCTGTGGAAGGGTAATATTCCTTAAAGACTTACACAAAACAAACGCACCGTCGCCAATAGTAAGCAGCTGACTGCCCTCCTCAAAAATAACGTTGGATAAATTGTCACAATCAGAAAAGGAATCTTCTGAAAGCTCCGTCACGCCTTTGGGAATCGTTACGCTTTCGAGGTTTTTACAATTCATAAATAAAACGCTGGATACCCGCTTTAAGGAGGCGGGAAGGCGGACGGATTTTAAAGCGCTACAACCGTAAAACGCCGAATCGCCAATATAATTTATTTGATCGTTTATAAAAAGATTTTTTAAGGAAGTGCAATTGGAAAAAGCGCCGTCACCGATTATAGTCCCGCTGGAAATGGTAAGGGATATTAAATTTTCCGCGTTGCTAAACGCCCCTTCGCCAATGGAAAATAAATCGTGCGGGAAACGAACGCTTATATAATCGTTCGCGGGATAGCCTTCTCCCGTTGTAGTAGTTGCAGCAAAGCCGTAATCGGCAATTTTCGTAATGCTTTTTTCGACGTATGCGTCGGGTAGGATCAGCGAGCCCTCTAACACGTCGAATTTGTTTCGAGAAATTTCATAAGAACCGTCCTCGCGTTTGTTGTAAATAAGCCCCATTGTTGCTTGTTGCGCCGTGCAAATAATGCTTCTATTTCTTGAATTGCGGAATTTTTTACTGTTGCTGATTGCTTGAACCGTAATCTGCGACGGTTCGTTTTCAACGGCGCAATAGGTTAAATCGTATTCCGTTTTTGTCGTCGTAAAAGTTTTTCCGTAAGCGGTGATTTTATATTCTTTTGCGTTTTTTACGCCGTCCCACTTTAAGATATATTCGGTTGTGTCGTCCAACGTTTGATTATGGCACAAAAAAACGTTTTCGGGCGCGGATATGGAAGGCGTGCGACTTTCGCCGCACGCCCAAAGACCGCCAAGTAACGTCGTTAAAAATAATGTTGCAACAATGTACTTACTTGTCTTTTTCATAATTACTCCTATGCCTTATGCAGTTGTTGTAAAGCTGTCCGTATCATCATGATAAACCATGAAATTTAAATATGTGTGAGAAATATCAACATGATAATGAGGAGGATATACAAAAATAGGTTTTGCTAAATTTGCAGCTAACCCCTCCAACACAGTCAATAACGAAGAGGAAATATTCCAGCTGGTCGCCGCAAAAATTGCGGTATTAGAATTTATATAATTTTCTGTTCGATCATAAAATTGACTTGCGTTTGCAAAACTAACGTATGATGATGTCGTAAAACGTAAATAACGGGAGGTTGATAAATTAATCAGTAATTCTAAACTGTTAGAATGGAAAAAATCAGGCAAATCTTCAACTTCGCCCGTACCCGCATCGTTAAGCAAAATGTTTAATTCATCCGCCAATTCCACAATAAAGGTGCTTTGGATCAAATCCTACGTTGTAGTATCATAATCGACAATAATATTAACGAAATCATCTCTTTCCAACAGAGAACCATCTATCAATAAACAGGCTTTATAGCAAGTCCCGCCACCCGAACCAATGTTTGAATAGTCATCTAACAATTCATCGGCAATAGCGCGAGCAAAAGCGGCAAGCCCCGTAGAGTTCGTCGAGGCGGAGGCTTTGTAAGTAGTGAAGGTGAACGCACAAGCGATCATCATCACAAAAGACAAGGTTGCAATAAAAAATTTTTTAAATAATTTGGTCATATTTTTTCTCCTTTTTTTATTTATGTTTTTTTGACCTACTAAACATTTTTGCCGTTCCTTAAAAGGAATTTATCATTTGTGACCCCTATAAAAAATTTTTACACTAACGCTTGTACATTGGTCTTGTCCTCCCGTGAAAACTAAAAACAAAATCTGTTTGCATTTGTTTTTGTGATTGTATTATAACACGCTTTCCAATATTTGTCAATAGGTTAAATGAAAAAAATTGATAAAAAATTTTGTTTTAATTTGTCGAACGGTTGGTTAATTTGTCAAAAAAGAACCCCGCCGTGGCGCAGGCGGGGCTTTGCGCAATGACCGCAAGGGGAACAAAGGTTTTGGTGGGCTATGCCCGCTACCACAAGAAAGTGAGTTCGGCTTCACGTAAAATAAACGGGGGGCAATCGCCTCCCGTTTTGATTTACAGTTTATTTACAATGGCAGCCTTTGCCTTGCGGGTATAAAGGCAGCTCGAAGAAGCCTGAACAGACCTCTTGCGTGTATTCCTGTGCGGGCGGAAGCGCGCAATAGCCGTAGCTGGGAACAAGGATCTCGACAGACATCGCAATCTTCAAAATGATGGTTGCGCAGATGCTGACGATAAAGGTATTGTTGGTTGCGTCGAACGTTCCGTCGGGCGCGACAGCACTGACGATCCCTTTCACCGTAAAAGGCATAATGGAGGGGGCAGGGACGAAAAGAAGCACGTCTTCCACCACGGAAACGTTAGCCGTCGCCCTACCTTCTACTCCGTTTGCGTCGGTATAAAGCACCTCGACGGGAATGGTGAGCGTTGCCTGCACACGCGCGCAGGATTTATCCGCTTGGCGGTCAATGGTGAGGTTGGTGACCGTCGCCTCGCCCGTCAAGGATCTTGCGCTGATAAAGGTTAAAGGATATGTAGGCGTTGCGGGCGTTAAGTCGGTAAGGGTTAAGGTGTAATTGTCGATCTGCGTTTGGCGAATGCAGGCGTCGAAGATTTTTTCAGCCTGAATGCACACCTTTTCCGTCAGACCGTTTAACGGGTTGCCCGTCAGCGCGCCCGGACATCTATCCGATTGGAAATTGGAAAAAAAGGACATTGTTTACCTCCTGTACAGAAAGCCGTTTGGCTTTACCGAATTTTTTTCGATTACTTACTATATTATACGCGTCGAAATGGAGGAATGTGCAACTCCTTTTTACAACAAAACCCGTTGCGTTGGATAGAGCGTATGCGTTCCGTTACGGCGATAAAAATTTTCCGCCGAGCCGCACAAAAGCGTTTTTCCCTCCCCTGCCTTTACAACGTATAAATTGCCGCGCGCGTTAGGAATACGCAGGATTTGTCCCTCGAAAAGTTCTTCCGTCAACTCGTTTTCTTTAACGAGCAGGCTTTCGGGCAAGCAATAGGCGGCGGCTAAATCGGTGAGCGTTTGTCCCTTGCGAACGATATGGTATTTTGGTGTGATAAGCTGTAACATACCTTATTGTATGCGGCTGAGAGTGAAAAAATGAATGAAAAAATAAGTGAATTGCGCCTTATGGCGCGTGAATTGCCGACAAAGTCGGCGTGAATGGAAACGCTGCCCGCGTTTCGTGAATTGCAAAGCTAAGCTTTGCGTTGTGGAATTATTTTAAAAGACGAAAAACTCCGTTTTGCTTGGATTGGGCTTTGAGCGGCTGTCGCCGTGTGAAATACGCCAAAGGGCGTTGAATTGCGGTAGAATTTATGTAAGAATCCCACCACCGCAAGCGGTCCCCCTCCCTTTGACAAGGGAG
>JAZKXM010000050.1:0-5420 GCA_045611585.1 Candidatus Scatosoma sp.
CACTTTTTTATACCCGGGCAACGGTTCAGCGGCAGGATTGTTCGCCAGCGTAACGGTATCCCCCACCGCAACGTCTTGGATAGATTTGATAGAAGCCGCAATATACCCGACCTCCCCCGCCGTCAGCTTTTCCTTGGGGAAGAGTCCCGGGGCGAACGCGCCCACCTCCGTCACATCGTACAACGCGTCGGATAAAAACGTTTTAATACGGTCGCCAACCTTCACGCTTCCGTCCATCAACCGCACGAACAAAATGACCCCTTTATAATTATCGTAATAGCTATCGAAAATCAACGCCTTCAACGGCGCTTCTGTTTCCCCGTCGGGGGCGGGGAAATATTGCGTAATCGCCTCTAAAAGGTCCTCGATATTCGTCCCTTCCTTCGCCGATACGCAAGGCACGTCGGACGCGTCCAGCCCGATCACTTCTTCGATCTCCTGTTTCACCTCGTCAATCCGCGCGCTGGGCAGGTCGATCTTGTTGATGACGGGCAAAATCTCCAAATTGTTTTCAATCGCCAAATATACGTTGGCAAGAGTTTGCGCCTCCACCCCTTGCGTCGCGTCCACGACCAAAATCGCCCCCTCGCACGCCGCCAACGAACGGCTGACCTCGTAGGTAAAGTCCACGTGTCCGGGGGTATCTATCAAATTAAACTCATACTCCTGCCCGTCCTTTGCCGTATAATACATACGGACGGGGGTCAGCTTGATCGTAATTCCGCGCTCCCGCTCGATATCCATGCTGTCCAACAGCTGTTCTTCCATGTCCCGCTTAGAAACCTGCCCCGTATGCTCGATCAAGCGATCGGCAAGAGTGCTTTTTCCGTGGTCAATATGCGCAATAATACAAAAATTTCTCAATAACTTATTAGGTTTCGCCATACTTTTTCCTTAACGATTTTCTTTTTTCCTCTTTTTCTTGATTGCAAATCAGCTTATACGTGTACACCAAACTGCTCTAAAAACGCCCTCAGCGCGTAAGAGGCAGCGCGGTTTCTCGGCACAAGCACCCCCACCGAACGAACGGGCAATACGGGGTCTGTTTTCACCTCAAATAAACTGCCTTCCTCCAACCGCTGTTTTGCGTATTCGCGCGGCATCACGCCAATCCCCATACCGTTTGCGGCAAGCCTTTTCATCATATCCCAGCTTCCCACCTCCACCGCAGGGGTAAATTCCAGCCCCAGCGATGCCAAAAACGAGTTCAACGACCGCCTCGCAATCGTATTTTTATCCAAAGTAATCAAGGGATATTCTTTCAGCTTCGCCAAAGGCAGCGTCCCTTGCGCCAGCTCGGCATATTTTTCTCCCGCAACGAAAGTGTCGGAAATGCGCATACAGTTGCCGTACAGCTTCAATTCGGG
Source organism: Candidatus Scatosoma sp. (assembly GCA_045611585.1). GTDB lineage: Bacteria > Bacillota > Clostridia > Christensenellales > Borkfalkiaceae > Scatosoma. Next base: position 1,368 of record JAZKXM010000050.1, read on the forward strand.
TTCTACCTCCATAGGCAAATTGACAAACGCCACGTCGCAACGGTGCGCCTTCAATTCCTCTACCGTCCGCGGCGTAACGTCGGATAAAAGCTCGATCTTCACTGCGGGAAAACGCTCGTGAAAGCGCACGATTTTTTCCGCTAAAAAATATTCAAAAATAGATTCCGACGCGCCGATTCGAATCGCCCCCGCCGCGCCCAAATTGATTTGCTGCACCAGCGTTTCCGCCTCTTTTAACAGCCCTAACGCCTGCTCCACCTTGGAAAAAATCATCTTCCCGCCCTGCGCGGAAAGCTCCATCCCCCTATGCGTTCGGTTAAAAAGCGAAATCCCCAGCTGACTTTCCAGCTGCTTGATAGACTGCGAAACAGCAGGCTGAGAAATATACAATTCCTCCGCCGCCTTCGTCAGGCTTCCGCACTTCGCCACCGTATAAAATACACGATACAGGTCTAAATTTACCATATTTCCCCTCTTTCTCTTTCGTATTCAACGCCTTGATAGCGGCTACCGCCGCCGAATTTATTTACCAACGCAGAATTTAGAAAAGATCTCCTCAATAATTGCCTCCGTCGCCGTCTCACCCGTAATCTCGCCCAAGGCGTCCCACGCCGATTTCACCTCGATCCCTATCAAATCCAAAGGATCGCAACGCAAGCACCCACCTATGGCGTTTTGTAAGTTTTCCTTCGCCCGGCTTAACGCCTCAAAATGCCGTTCCTCAATCAAAAACGCCGCATCCTCGCTACGCTCGCCAAATCCCTTTTCGTACAGCAACGCGCGCAAGCGGTTGATTCCTTCCCCCGTCACAGCGGAGGTCATAACGTCTGCGTCCGTTTCCGTTTCGTCCTTGCAAACGTCTATTTTATTGAATACCTTAATCAGCGGTTTCCCCGATACCATTTCCAGCACCCGCGCGTCCTCCTCATCAACGCCGCGTGCCGAATCCGCCACAAACACAGCCACGTCGCACGCCTTAATAATAGACTCCGCGCGCTCGATCCCGATGTTTTCAATACGGTCGCCACTCTCGCGAACGCCCGCCGTATCGTACAGATTAAACTTCGTTCCGTTGATTTCCAGCGTACCCTCTACCGCGTCCCTCGTCGTTCCCGCTACGTCGGATACGATCGCCTTTTCATACCCCAACAGTCTGTTCAAAAGCGAGCTTTTCCCCGTGTTCGGCTTCCCGCAAATCGCAACGGTAACCCCCGATTTGATCTTCTTCCCAACACCATAGCCCGCAATCAGCCCGTCCAGCCTTTGCGCCAACGCTTGCAGGGCGCGACAAAGCTCCCCAACGTGCTGTTCCTCGATATCTTCTTCGGGATAATCGACGGAAACGTCTATCCCCGCCAACAGAGTTTTCAATTCGCTTTGCAATTCGTTTACCCGCGCGGTCAATTTTTCGCTGTATAAAAGATAGCCCGCCTTTACCTCAGCCTCCGATTCGCCGTTGATCATATCAGCGACCCCCTCCGTCGCCGCCAAAGACAGCTTTCCGTTTAAAAACGCCCGCTTGGTAAACTCACCCTTTCCCGCGGGTCTTGCGCCCAACGCAAAGGTACGCTTTAAAATCCCCCGCGCGACGCTTTCCCCACCGTGGCATTGAAGCTCTACGACGTCCTCCCCCGTATAGCTGTGCGGAGCTTTAAAATAAACGCAGAGTCCGTAATCGGTAAACGTCCCCGCGTCAATCCTGCCGGGATACATTTTATACGGCTGAAAATCGCCCACCTTTGTCTTTCCAACGGGGGCAAACATCTTTTCTGCCAAGGCAAGCGGACTTCCACCGCTGATACGGATAATAGCAACCCCACCTTTCCCTGACGGCGTGGCGATCGCAGCAATATTTTCTTCAAACACGGCGTTTTTCCTCCCATAGCAGGCGCACATCCTATAACCTGCCCTTATAACCTACGGTTATAACCCTTCAAATTCATTTCTATTATAACACAAAAGCCCTACGCTGTAAAACGTTTCGGGGCATTTTTGTATAAAAAAAGACGGAAAATATAACTTTTACTTATTTTCCGCCTATTTTATTGATTTCTATGAAATTTTTTCTCAATCAAACAATCCGTCGCCGTCCGAAGCCCCGTTGCCGCCTTGACCGTTCGCCCCGTTTCCCGTTCCCTTTCCAAACTCCGCAAACGGGTCGTCAGGCGGGGGAGTCGGTTGCTGACCGTATTGATTGCCTTGGCTGTTTCCGTAGGGATTTCCGTAAGAATTTCCACCTTGACCATAAGGATTTCCGCCATAAGGATTTCCGCCATACGGATTGCCGCCATAAGGATTACCTCCATAGGGATTGCCTCCGTACGGATTACCGCCGTACGGGCCATAGTTTCGGCGCATAAATTCTTCCCGACGGGCGCGCATATACCCCTCGTAATCAAAAGGAGCGCGATTTCTCACAACAAACACGGTGATAAACCTTGCGAAGGGGACAAACAAAATCAACACCGCCAACAGCATATGATTTTTCGGCGAGTATTTTTTATACAATCCAATCAGCAAAATCAGCATAAAAGCAGTATATACGATTTGCACAAGCCCCGTCAATAGATTGCCGTTCCGATAATAATTTTCCATCCAAACCGCGTCTGCGGGCAGATCCATCCACCCCAACGAGCTACCCGTTGACTGAATATATCCACCGTATTGTCCAAACAGAAAAGCGGTAACCGTCACTGTCAAAACACCGAGGCAAAACGCCACAATTTGCGCGATCATTGCATACAGCCCAATGTTTTTCATTCTTCTACCGAACACAGCGCAATCGCCCGCCAGCTTTCCCATCAAATACACGTTAGCAAACGGCACAAACGCCATCCATTTTTTCTTCATTTTTCGCCTATTTGCCATCGCAAACAGCCCAAATGCTTGCAACAGAAAGAGCGCAACCATCACCACCGCCGCAACCGCCAACGCCAAAACAACGCTTTGCCCGCTTGGCAAAACGGCAACCAGCTTTTCCCCTTCCTTCACAAATTTTCCGTGCGTCACCGCAAACAAGCCGAGAAACAGCTCAAACAACTGATAAAATTCCATAATTTATCCTTCTTACTTTCTCCGTCAATTTCCCTTTTTTCTCTTATTCATTTTCATACTGAACGGAAACCATCGTCAGCCCCTTTGCGGGCATCGTCTTGCCAAGTAAATCCCGCCTGCCCGTTTCATACGCAAGATACAGGCTGTCCACCGTCCTCTTTCCCGCAGCCAAATCCAACAGCTCGCCAATCATAGTGCGTACCATATTGTATAAAAACCCGTTCCCCGTTACGTAAACGCGAACGTCGCGCCCGCCAAAGCTTTCGCTTTCCTCTACGCGCACCTCGTACACCGTCCGCACCGTCGTTTTCACCGCCGATCCCGACGCGCAAAACGCCTTAAAATCATGCTCGCCCTCAAACTCTTTTGCCAAGCCTTGTAAAACCGCCCGTTCAGGCAACCGTTCGCACCGCACCGCATACCGTTCCTTCAACGGCATTTCACGCGGAGAAACGTACAACGCATAACAGTACGTCTTACGTTTCGCGTGCCGCGAACAATCAAACCCGTCCGCAACAACTTCGCCCTCCAAAACGCGCACGTCCTTAGGCAACCGCGCGTTTAAACATTCGGGCAGCTTTTGCGCAGGAACGCTACATTCGTCCAAATCAAAATGACAGGTCTGCCCCGCCGCATGCACCCCCGCGTCCGTCCTTCCCGAGCCCGTCACGCGCACTTCTTTTCCAAACGCCTCAAACAAAGCGTTTTCTATCGTTTCCTGCACCGAAATCGCATTCTTTTGCCGTTGCCAGCCAGCATAATGCGTACCGTCGTAACAAACCTTCAAAAGGTATCGCATACACGCCCCCTCACAAAACGGCGGGCAAATAGATCCGCAACAGAATCACGCCCGCAAGGGTCGCCGCAAACAGCAAAAACGCCACGACGTCCCGACCGCCAAAGGTCAATTTTTTATATTTTGTGCGCTTCCCGCCCGAATAGCACCGCGCGTCCATCGCCGCGCCCAGCTCTTCCGCGCGCCGCACCGCACTGATAATC
>JAZKXM010000051.1:0-5349 GCA_045611585.1 Candidatus Scatosoma sp.
CTCCCATGCACATCGGGCAGGGCTCTAACGTTACGTACAAACAGCACCCTTCGGGCAGCCGCCAAGAACGGAATTTTTTACACGCCTTGTCGATTGCCATCATCTCGGCATGGGCGGAGGCAAGCTGCAATTTTGCCCGACGGTTATACCCGCGGGAAACCACCTTCCCCTCGTACACCACCACCGCGCCGATCGGCACTTCGCCTTGCGCGCCGCCCCGTTTAGCGGCGCGGATTGCTGCCCGCATAAATTTTTCGTCCGTAGTCAATTTTTTCATCCTTCTTCCTTTCCGTTTAACGTTCGCCCGTTTGCACCGCTCGTGAAAGAGCCTGCAACGCGTATCTATTTTTTCGGTCGATATCCTCCCACGCCTCGTTGCCTAACGGGTGAGAAAATTCGTCCCTGCCTACCTCGACGGTAAAGGCGGGAATTTTCCGTTTTTGAATGCACCAATCCTTATACCCGCCAACGCTTCCTTTCGCCTCTTTCAACGGGTATCCCGTCACCGCCGATAACACCCCCGCCAACCGTTTATCACGGGGGCAGGTATGCGACGACTGAAAATAATGCCAATAAATTTCTTCCCCCTTCGTATGGTAGCTGACCGTATAATCGGGGTTGATTTCTTCGGTAAATCGCTTGATCGCCTGCGTTTCCGTTTCGGAAAAAGGCGATTCCCCAACGTAATTTTCCGAGGCGGGCTGCCTTACGTTTTTTGCCCCTTTCCCCCAATCAGCGTCGAAATTCACGTTTAAATCTACTCCCCTTCCGTTCGCTTTCCAAAGGGAAAGATTTTCTTTGCCGAATTGTTCTAAAAAGGCGGCTTTGTGCGATTTTGGCAAAGAGAAAGCTCCCTTTTGCGAAAGCAACGCCCCGTCGGGGTTGGCAAGCGGAATAAACCAAACGCTGCCAGTCAAGCCCCCCGCCAAATATTGCGAAAGCGCCAGCCGCGCGGTGATAAATTCTCTGCCGTGAACGGCGTAAACCGCAATCCCCACAGGCACGCCTTCGCCCCCCTTAAAGGCGTACAGCTTTCGCCCGAACAGACTTTCCCCGATAATTCTTTTCTCCGTTTTTAACCCCTTGTAAAAGCGCGTAATTTCCCCGTAAACGTCCATGCCTACATAGTATGCGCAAAGGAACAAAAAAGTTTCTTTTGGGGCGTTGTTTTTAGGTTTTATTTATGATAGGTCGCGCCCGCGTTAATCATAAACGCGCGATATACCTGCTCCGCCAAGATTACCCGCATCAGCTGGTGAGGGAAGGTCATATCCGAAAAGGACAGCCGCCAATCCGCCGCCTTTTTCACCCGATCGGACAAGCCGCAGGATGAGCCGATCACAAACGTAATCTCCTTCCCAGCGTCCCCCAACGCCTTTATTTTTGCCGCAAACTTTTCACTGGACGCCTTTTCCCCCTCGACCGCCAAAGCAACCGTATATCCGCGAACGGAACGCAAAATGTCCTCCGCCTCCGCCTCAGGATCCGCCCCTTCGGCAAGCTCTTTAATTTCCACCTTTGCAAAACGGGACAGCCGCTTGACGTATTCGGCGACCCCTTCGCGATAAAAGCTCTCTTTAATTTTTCCCACGACCACGAAATATATCTTTTGCATTTTTCACCTTACCGCTTTACAGCCCGCTGACGAAATTGAGTATCCAAACCAAAGCGCAAAGGAATACCCCGATTGCCGCCGTTAAGAAAAATTGCTTTTTTTTCTCTTTTTCTTTCGGCTGTGCGCTTTCCCGCGCGGCGTCCGCCGTGTTTTCTTTTGCTTTTCGGTCTGAAAAGATTTTTTCCAAAACGAAAAAGAGTACGCTTGCCACCGCGCAAACGATGGATACGATCAAAATAGGCAAATCCGCACCCGCCAAAAACTGAAATTTATAATCGAAGATGATCAGCGCGTTGTTCAAAAAATGCGCCAACACGGTAGGCAAAATACTGCCCGAACGGATCGCCACCCACGCAAACGCCACGCCGCATACAAACTGATAAACCGTTTGTGACGGATTTTGATGATAGAGGGAAAACAACGCCCCGCAAAGCACCGCGCCGCCCAGCTCGCCAAAGCTTTTTACTCCGCGCAAAAGCACTCCGCGGAAGAACGCCTCCTCAAAGATTGCGGGCAGCACCGCCACCGCAAGCAGTACGCCAATCAACCCGACGCCTTGAACGGACGGCAATAAAATTTCCGTTTCCTGATAACCGAAATTGCCCAACAGCTTTAAAAACCAGCCGTTCAGCTGGGACAAGCAAAGCAAGCCCGCCTGCAATAAAATAGCGACAAAAAACCATACGGGACGGCAGTTCGTTTGCTTTTTTACAGCCGCCGCAAAGGGCGTTTTTGTCCACAGAAAACAAAATAAGATCACTGCCGCAAAGGAAATCTGCGGCAACAAAAAGTTGGCGTATAAGTACCAATCGGGCGGGTTGTCAACATCCACAGCCCCCACCGCCGCCAAAACGAATACGGAAAAGATCAAAGACAAAATAGGCGTAAAGATAGCCGCCGCCGAAAAGGCGCCGCCTGCCACTTTGGGTTCTGTCGGCGCGCCCAGCGCCGCAAACAACCTATTTACGTTTCCGTTTTTGCCCCGTTCTTGTTTATCCATACGCCCATTATAACAAATTTTTCCCGTTTTGCCAAACAAAAAACGGGGCGACGGGGAATTTTTTATCCCGTCACCCTCAACCGATCAGCTTTTGCCGAAATTCTTTGATGATCCTGCTTTCTATCCGCGATACCTGCACTTGGCTGACCCCGATCTTTTCCGCCACCTCGCTTTGCGTCATATCCCGAAAATAGCGCAACACGATAATCTTTCTGTCCCGTTCGGGCAAGTCCTCGATTGCACCGCGCAAAAGCAGCCTGTCCAGCATCTCCTCTTGCGTGTCTGCCGCAGGCAGGGTTTCAATCAGCTCCCGCTCCTTTCCGTCTTTATATTCCGCCCCGCCGTAGAGGGATAAGGGCATACGCGACGAACCCATCACGAACACCGTTTCGCTCTCTTCCAACCCGAATTTTTCCGCGATCTGCGCCAAAGTGGGCTGACGGCCGTTCGCGGATACGTATTCTTCGATAAAGGAGTTGATTTCCTTCGCCGTCTGCTTCATCGCCCGCGATACCTTTACCGACCCGTCGTCCCGCATAAACCGCTTGATCTCGCCCGCGATCATCGGCACGGCGTAGGTAGAAAATTTGACTCCGTAGCTTTCGTCAAATCCCGCGATCGCCTTTAAAAAGCCCATACACGCCAACTGAAAAAGGTCGTCGTAATCGACCCCCTTTCCCAAATACCGCTTGACGATACATTTGACAAGGGAAACGTTATGCTCGATCAGTCGCTCCTTCGCGCTCCCGTCTCCCGCCTTCGCAAGGCGTATATATTCAATTGTCGTCCGCTCGTCAAGCATACCCCCCTCCTTGCCTATACGCCGACCGCCTCTTTGATAGAATCGCTCACCGCCGAATCCTCTCCTACGGGCGGTTGCGCGCCGAACAGCGAGGAAAACCTCTTACTCATCATTACCGTAGTCCCCTTTCCGCGCTCGCTCCGCACCGAAAAATCCGTCATAAACGTCTGCATAATCGTAAAGCCCATACCCGAACGCTCGTCACCCTTTACCGTTGTATAAAAGGGAGTTAGCGCTTTGGTCACGTTTTCGATTCCGCACCCAAAATCGGTCACCGTAATATGTAACGCGCATTCTACATTTAGTCCTTGTTCGTTTAGACCTTGGGCGTTTAGATCTTGGGCTTTCAAATCTTGCTCGCCGCAAAAACCGCTTTCGGCGGTACACTCCAACAAAATGACGTCCTCCGTCCTTTGCGCGTTTTTGTACGCGTGTACGATACAGTTTGTCACCGCCTCGCTGACGGCGGTTTTGATATCCGACAGCTCGCTAAGGGTAGGATTGAGCGCGGACGCAAACGCCGCCACCGCGCTTCTTGCAAACCCTTCGTTGCAGCTGAGTGCTGAAATTTCCATCTTCATATAATTTTTCATGTCTGCCTCCCAATGTTACACGCGGGGTATTAATTGATACACGCCGCTGATAGAAAGTACTTTGTCCGCCGAAAGGTTGGGGTTTGCGATATACACGGGGATCCCGAACCTGCGAAAGGTTTTAAACCGACCAATCAAAAAGCCTATCCCCGTCGAGTCCATAAAGGACACCCCGCCCAAATCGAACACCGCGCGATTGACCTCTACGTTGCTTTGCGCGATCTCGTCGGCGATCCGCCGCGCTTGCGGCGCCGAATGTTCGTCCATCTCTCCGTCCAGCATTATGTACAGATCCGCACCAACCCGTTTTGCCGTGACAAGCATACCCTTTTTCCTCCTTCACCCGTAAGATGTTTCCATTGTACAAAAAAGAACTCCGCTTTTTTTGTCCGCTTGCGTCGAAAAAAAGTGTGTTTTGCCGAAAAGTTTTCCTGAAAATCAATGAAAAAACACTTGACTTTTCACCGCAAATCGTTTATTATATACAAGCATTGTGTGATACCGAATCACAATAACGAATTCGGGCCTTTAGCTCAGTGGTTAGAGCTGTCGGCTCATAACCGATTGGTCCGCGGTTCGAATCCGTGAAGGCCCACCAACACAAAGACAATCCCAATACGGCCCAATAGCTCAGTTGGTTAGAGCGCCAGCCTGTCACGCTGGAGGTCGACGGTTCGAGCCCGTTTTGGGTCGCCATAGAAAAAAGCAAGTCTTTCGGCTTGCTTTTTTCTTTATCTATTCCATTTTGTTTATTAAAACCCTCCCTTGCGCAATTTTACGCAAAGGAGGGTTTTTGTTTATACAAACGGTTTTTCACCGTACAGGCTTTCCACGTTGTCCGAAAAGCGTTTCATTCTATCGTGCTGTTTCAGCTCGATTTCCTTATCCAGCTTTTCGATCGCCTTTTTCTGATCGCGAGAAAGCTTCGTGGGAATTTCCACCAACACGCGAATCAACAAATTTCCCGTGCCGCCGCGCGCCGATTTAATCCCCTTGCCGCGAACCGTGAACACCTGCCCGTTTTGCGTGCCTTCGGGCACCGTAAACTCGAAAGTGTCGTCGATCGTAGGCACCTTGACCACCCCGCCAAGCGCCGCCGTCTTAAAGGAAATGGGCAGGTCGATATGCAAATCGAACTGGTTGCGCACGAAGATTTTGTGCGGCTCTACCTTAAAGACGATAATCAAATCGCCCGGCTGACCGCCGTTTGGCGCAGCCTGACCCATTCCACGCTTTTTGATATAGCTGTTGGTATCCACGCCCGCAGGGATATCGAAGGTGAATTCCGTTTCCTTACGGACAGAACCCCGCCCTTTACAATCGGGGCATTTTTCCTTGA
>JAZKXM010000052.1:0-13149 GCA_045611585.1 Candidatus Scatosoma sp.
TGACCCCCGTCAAGCAGATCAACAAGTTCGTGGCGTTCTCGTCCTTCCCAACGGTACGGGTAAAACCAAGAGAGTTTTGGTTATCGCCAAAGGCGCGAAAGCGGACGCGGCGGTTGCAGCAGGCGCTGATTTCGTTGGCGCGGAAGAACTGATCGCGAAGATCCAAAACGACAACTGGTTCGATTTCGACGTTATGATCACCACCCCCGACATGATGGGTATGGTAGGTCGTATTGGTCGTGTGCTCGGTCCCAAGGGCTTGATGCCCAACCCCAAGAGCGGTACGGTTACGATGGACGTTGAAAAGGCGATTAAAGAAGTTAAGGCTGGTAAGGTAGAATATAGATTAGACAAAACGGCTATTATTCACTGCCCTATCGGTAAAAAGAGCTTTGGTAAAGAAAAGATTGTTGAAAACTTTACGGCGCTTATGGACGCGATCGTCAAGGCGAAACCCGCTGCGGCGAAAGGTCAGTATATCAAGAGCGTAACCATCGCTTCGACGATGGGTCCTGGCGTAAAGGTCGTACCCAAGCAATAACGTAGTGACGAACGCGCGTTAAAAACAAAAAAATCAAAATTTTTGTCGAAGGCAGCCAAAAATGGTTGACTGCCTTCGGCGGAAATGTTATAATGGTACAGTAAAAAAATAATCAGCCGCAGAAAGCAAGCACCGTAATAACGGTTTAATGGGAAGCGATTTTCGCGAAAAGCCCACTCGCCGAGGTAATGAGGAAAAATACGAAAGGTTATTACGTCCTTATGCCGTTTGCGGTATAAGGTATTTTTATTGTCAGGCGGAAAAAATCCCGCTTAAAGGAGGTAATTATGTCGGCGAATTTAGAAGCTAAAAAACAAATCGTAGAAGAAATTAAGGCGAAAATCACGGCTAGCAAGTCGGTTGTTTTCGCAGATTACAACAAGTTGACCGTTTTGGAGGTTACCGCACTTCGTAACAAATTTAAAGAAGCGAACTGCGAATACAAGGTTTATAAAAACACCCTCGTTAGAAAGGCGTTTAACGAACTTGGCGTTACCGATTTTGATAACGACCTGAACGGTACGACGGCAACGGTATTCTGTGCGGACGAAACCAGCGGCGCAGGCGTGTTTGCAAAGGCAACGAAAGAAAATCCCGCCCTTGCGGAAAAGATCGTGCCTAAGTGCGCTTATCTTGAAAACAAATATTTTGACAAGGCAGGCGTTAAAGAACTCTCTCAAATCCCTTCCAAAGAAGTACTCATCGCGAAGATGTTGGGCTGCTTCCAGTCTTCCATCTCCAAGTTCCTGTACGTTTTGGATTCGATTGCAAAAGCAAAAGAAAGCAACTAACTTTTATTAAAAAATCATTATTAAAAATTCGGAGGATTAAAAATTATTATGGATATTCAGAAACTTATTGAAGACGTAAAAGCTATGACCGTTCTTGAATTGAACGAACTCGTAAAAGCATTGGAAGCAGAATTCGGCGTAAGCGCAGCTGCCCCCGTAGCTGCTGGTGGCGCTGCTGCTGCAGAAGCTGCTCCCGCAGTAGAAGAAAAGACGGAATTCGACGTTGTTCTTAAAGACATCGGTCCCAACAAGATCGCAATCATCAAGGTTGTTCGTGAAGCTACGGGCCTTGGCCTTGCTGACGCGAAGAAAGCTGTTGAAGCTATGGGTACGATCAAAGAAAACGCTCCCAAAGCAGACGCAGAAGCGTTGGTTGCAAAACTTAAAGAAAACGGCGCTACCGCTGAACTTAAATAAGTTTTACACTTACGAAAACAAAACGCCCCTTGGACAAACCCTAGGGGTGTTTTTGTTGTCTAAAAAAGTATTTTTGAAATTTTAAATTTTACAGTATCAAAGAAAAAGAGCAAAACAAATTGCCCGTTCCGTCAATTTGTGGCAATTTTCGGAAAACACTGTCACGCACTTGACAAAAGGGCGGGCATTTGATAAAATATATAATGTATTAAAATGCGCGAAAGCGACTAAACGCTGTAAGGAGATATTGTGAAGCTGTCTAAAAACGTAAAAAAACAAATCTTAAATATAGCGTTTGTCGTGGCGCTGGTGGCAATCACTTTTGTCGCTCTGTTTGCGGCAAACGACGAATTAAGCTGGACGGACATCAAAAATTACTTCAAAAAATGTAATTTTTGGCTGTTTGGTTGCGGCGTTTTGTGCATGCTTGGCTTTATCTTTTTTGAGGCGCTCAGCCTACACGTGATCTGTCGAAAGCTGGGTTATAAGCCAAAAATGCGTTCGTCTCTTGCCTATTCGACGTCGGACGTCTATTATTCGGCGATTACGCCATCCGCAACGGGCGGTCAGCCCGCGTCCGCGTTTTATATGGTGCGGGACGGGATTGACGGAGGAACGTCGGGCTTTGCCTTAATGTTCAACCTGTTGGCATATACGGGTGCGATCCTCGTGATCGGCTTGCTTGCGTTTTTGCTCGGCTGGGGGACTTTTTGGCAGCTGGGGACGGTGGTAAAAATCGTTGTTTTGCTGGGCTTGGGTGCGCAGATCGTCTTATTTGGGTTCTTCTTTTTGTGTATGAAATACGACAAAATCGTCTTAAAGCTGGGCCGAGGCGGGATCGCCTTCTTGCGCAAAATTCGGCTGATGAAGAATCCCGAAAAATGGCTGAAAAAATGGGACGGCGTAGTAGAAAAATACCACAAAGGTTTTGAAAAAGTAAGACATCATAAAGGAATTTTTTGGCTAGCGTTGTTGCTTAACGTCTTGCAACGCGTTTCTCAGGTGATGATCACCTATTTCGTCATCGCAGCGGTGCGGCCGAACGTCAACGTGATCGAGGTGTTTGCCGCGCAAGCCTTCGTTACGCTGGGATATAACTCTATCCCGCTCCCCGGTGGGGTGGGCGCGTTCGAGCTGTTATACCTCAATACCTATCGCGCGATGGGCTTTGAAAACCATTTCGTGCTGGTGGCGGTAATGATCACGCGGCTGATTTCTTATTACGCTTGTATGCTGCTTAGCGGCGGTTATACCCTTACCTACCATTTGCTTGGAGGCAAAAAGAAAAAAGCGGCTCAGCCCGCCGTTGTAGAGGGTGAAATTGCTTTGACTTCGGCGTTGGAAACGCCCGAACAGAGTACGAACGAGGAAGAAACGGAGGCAACTCCGCAACAAGAAAAACAAAATTTAGAAGAGGAAAACAATGAAAGCGACCAGTAAACATTTCGTAGGGTTTTGGCATTACGGAGTCATTTTGACCTATTTGTCCGTTGCTTCGGCGATCGCGGGAATCTTTTTGTCCGCGTCCTATTCGCCTGGTTGGGGTGTGTTCTGTCTGTTGATTTGCGGCTTTTGCGACGGGTTTGACGGCGCAGTGGCGAAAACCAGAAAGAACCGTACGATGGAAGACAAAATGTTCGGCGAACAGATCGACTCGCTCAGCGATATTATCGCGTTTGGCGTTGCCCCCATTATGATAGGTTGGGGTATGGGCATGCGCGAGTGGTATTTTGCGCCTATTTTCGTCGTCTTCTCCCTTTGTGCGCTCATTCGCTTGGGATATTTCAACGTAACGGAAGAGCTGCGCGTGAAGTCTGGGGATAACGGAGTGAGAAAGTCGTACGAGGGCTTACCCGTAACCAATGTGGCGATCGCGCTTCCCGTTTTCTATATGGTGGCGACGATGTTCCGCGATTGCAGCGTAGAGGGCTTGCTTGCCAACAAATTCGGGTTTACCAACGTGACGTTTGCGATCATGGCGGCGGCGTATCTTTTGATTGCGTTCCTGTTCGTGTTCCGCTTTAAGATGCCTAAGCTTCGTATCAAGGGTTTGTTGATCACCATGGCAATCCTAATCGTGATTATGTGCGGATTGCTGTATATCCAAAAATTCGTGCTTGACTATTCGCCCGTGTGGTTCTTCTGGATCAAATAAAGGGGAAACGGTATGCGAGAAATTCTCCCTCCCTCCCCGCCGACGAAAGGGGTGCGGTTTTTATACTGCAACGCGCTGGGCGTTCTCCTGATGAAATTTCTTACCTGCCGCTGGGTGTCCCGCGTGGCGGGCAAGTTTTTAGACGGTCGGCTGTCGAAGGGGCTGATTAAGCGGTATATCCGCAAAAATAATGTGGATATGAGTTTGTACAAGGATGAACCCTATCCTTGCTTTAACGCGTTTTTTACGCGGCGAATCCGTGAAGAATTGCGCCCGATTGATAACGAGCCGCAGGCGTTTATCTCGCCTTGCGACGGAAAGCTGACGGCGTTTCCGATCGATGCGGACAGCCAATTTACGGTGAAGGGCTTTACCTATTCTACGACCACTCTGCTTCGCGACGAAGAGCTTGCGAAAAAGTACGAGGGCGGTTATTGCCTTGTATTTCGGTTGTGCGTGGACGATTTTCACCGCTATTCGTATATTGACGACGGCGAAAAGGGTAACAACGTCTTTATCAAGGGCAAGCTGCACACCGTACAGCCCACCGCGCTGGAAAAAAGGCGGGTGTTCACGGAAAACTGCCGCGAATATACCGTACTGAAAACGGCGAATTTCGGCGACGTCACGCAGGTTGAGGTCGGTGCAATGATGGTGGGACGGATCGTCAATTATCACGGCACGTACTCCTTCAAACGCGGGGAAGAAAAGGGTCGGTTCGAGTTTGGCGGCTCTACAATCATCGTTTTGGTGGAAAAGGATAGGCTGGTGCTGGACGAAGAGCTGTTAAAAAACACCGAAGACGGCAACGAAACCATTGTAAAGCTGGGCGAACGGTTGGGCGTTGCGGCTGGCGCAAAGGCGGACGATTGAAGGACAATTAACGGACGATTAACGGTTGGCTGACGAAGCGTTAAAGAAAAAAATCGACAAAAAGGGCGGCGGTTTTCGTCCTTTTTGCGTAAATTGTGTAAAAAGTTTTAAAACCCCGCAAAACCGCTTGACGGAAAGGAAAATAACGGTTAAAATAAAAGGGTGTAGAAGGGCGATCCCGCCCGTAAAAGTAAACGGAGTTAATTATGAAAAAGATGATGAAAAAAATCGTATGCGGTGCGCTTACGTTGGCAAGCGTACTCGGTTGTGCCACGGCATTCAGCGGCTGTACCACTTCGCGCCCCGAGGCGGAAATTAAGGTTTCCTTTAACGGCAAGACGTACACGCTGGAATATACGCTGTACAGAAAGCTTGCGCCTGCAACCGTGTCCCACTTTATCGCGCTTGCGGAAAAGGGATATTACAACGGAATGTTGGTACACGATTACGACGCGGAAAAAATGTACACGGGCGGCTACGAATATAAGTCTGACGACGTTGACGGCTCTAACGAGTTGAATTATTTTAAACCCTATTTCTCGACGGTGACGTCCTATATCCCGCAAACGGTTTGGGCGACGCAAAACGGGGACGAAAAGCCCACCGATCCCACCTATACGCTGTACGGCGAATTTGCCGCAAACGGATTCAAGGTGCAAAACGGCGCGCTTCGCGAAAGGTTCGGTTCGCTTACTATGTTCTATGAAGCGAAGGACGATTGCGACGCCACCGTGTTCTGTAAGCGTTCGGACGGCAAAAATTATTATAACGAAAGCGAATACAAATACAACAGCGCAACCTCGCTGTTCTATATCAGCATTTCCACCTCGTCGGCAAGCAACAACAATTATTGCACGTTTGCGACGTTGGACGAGGACAGCAAATCGACGTTGGAATCGCTGGTGGACGCCATTGAAGATTATATTTCTGACAATTTCGGCGACGACGAGGACGACAAAGATCAAT
This sequence comes from Candidatus Scatosoma sp., assembly GCA_045611585.1. Classification (GTDB taxonomy): domain Bacteria; phylum Bacillota; class Clostridia; order Christensenellales; family Borkfalkiaceae; genus Scatosoma. Next base: position 5,744 of record JAZKXM010000052.1, read on the forward strand.
TTACCGATTCCGTCACCGTTGACGTCGGCGTTGGCGATCCCTTCGTAGGCGAAGACGATTTGACGGCGGAATACGAAGTTCCCGTATCGCCCATCGTTATCAAATCGGTGAAGATCACCAAATATTAATCATAACGGAATGCAAAAAGCGCGCTCCCATATCGGGAACGCGCGTTTTTTTATTGCTGGATATCAACAATTTTCCCCTCGTCAACGACAACTTTTACTTTTTTTACCTCAAACAGCCGCTCTCCTTTTGGGTATGTCAACGCCAAAACGAAGGGGTTTTGCGTAAGGCTTACTGCGGTAAAATCCCCCAAAAAATCGCGAAGGGAATGTTTTTTGGATAACAACTCGTCGGATAAAAAACCGTCCGTTTCCGCGCCGATTAAAAGGCTTTGAAAAAAAGCGAATGGCAACAGGTCGGAAGGCGGCGCACCGTCTTTTCCCCTTGTTTCTTGCCGAAGAGTGAATGCCGTTATGGCAGGCTGAGGCGCGGCCAGCGACCAGCAACATTCCGCCGACCGTCCAAGACGGTCGGATAAAGGCAAAACCGCGGTTAAACGATTCTCCTCAACGTGAACGGATACGGCTTTTTCCAATAAAAGAATTTTCCCTTCCCCGTCGCATAAAGCGAACGCGCCCTCACTTTTCAGCAGGTAAAAATCCCCCGCTTTTTCGCACTCGGTCGGGGAAAACCAGGGGGGCAGGGTTGCGACGAACAACGCTCCGTCCTTTTCCAAGGTCAACTGTGTACGCCCTTGCGAAAACAAGGTCAAAAGACACCCTTCCACCCGTTTTTGCCAATGCACGCAAAGGGCGGTGTCGGTCGGCGGGAAATCGTAGGCGTACAGCGCAACGCCGTCCTCTAAAAGGTACGTTTCGCAACCGACGGGGGAACGAAACAGCAGCTCCTCGGTGATAAAAAATTTAACGGGCGCGCCATGCTCGGGGATAAATTCGACGAAAACGCGGTCTTTGGGGGAAACGTCGGCAAACCGTTCAAATAGGTCGGTCATGCCAAAATATGCGCCGTTTAGAAAGAGCGCGCACGGGCGCGCGGACAAAAAATAAAATTTCATAATTTACTATATTCTTTTCTTTGAAAATCAATGTATAAAAGTGGAAAAATAGGTTAATAATTCTTTCAAACGTCGGGCAAACGCCCAAAAAAAGGAGAAAATTATGAACAAAATCAACGGCTATACGGAAGAAGAGGCAAAAACCCTTGTCGAGTACATCAAAGAGGGGAGGCAAAAAGGAAAAACGCTTACCTATTTATTTGAATCTTACGGACTGCAACACGGCAGGGCGAAGGGCAGCGTGCGCAATTATTATTACGCGCTGATGAAAAATTCGAAGGGGGACGAACGCATCGTCAAGCTGCTGGACGGCAGCCGATTAAGCGTGGAAAAAATCAAAGAATTTACGGAGGAGGAAACGGACGAGGTATTGCGCAGTATCTTAAAGGAAAAGAGCAAGGGGGTGTCTGTCCGTCGGGCGATTTGCAACCTTTCGGGTGGGGATGATAAGCTGATGTTGCGCTTGCAAAACAAGTACCGCAACACCTTAAAAAAACAGCCCGAACGGATAGAGGCGATCGCTGAGGAAATGGGCATTGATCGCGAAAACGTGCGGGGCAGGGTCGAGATGAAGAAAAAAATCTCCCCCGACGGCGCGCCCTTCGCCCGCGCGGATAAGGACTTTTTGCGCCGCCGCTTGGAAAGCGAGATAAATGCGCTTTACGATCGTCTTGCCAACGCGTTGAAGGAGGAAAACGCCCGTCTTCGTGAAGAAAACGGACGGCTGAAAGAGGAGAATGGCAAATTAAAGCTTTTGCAATAAAATCACCAAACCAATGAAAAACTCTGCCGACGCAGAGTTTTTTCCCTTATTTCTCGCACGGTTTATCGTGGCAAACCCGCGCTTTGACGTTTTCAACGCCTTCCTCAACGGCGTTTTCCACAGCGGTTTTGGCGCGCCTTGCGCCCTCCTTCATATCTTGCAGTTTTTCGTCCAACAGCTCGTCAAGACGGCATTTTATATCCTCTTGGCTTTTTTTGACAACGGCGCGCATTTTACAATTATTGGCAACGAGTACCGCGCCGATCACGCCGCCCAAAACCAGACCGATCGTAAACTTTTCCATACAATTCCTCCTTTCGCCGCCGCCGCAAAACGGGAGGCGGGCTTTACCGTCAGTATGTGACAAAATTTCTGAAAGTATGCAAAAAAATCCCGCCCAAACGATAGACGAACGAGAAAGATTGTGGTATAATAAACGTATGATAACGAAAAGAGCTGTCGCCTTTGATATCGGCGATAAAAGGATCGGGGTGGCGATCAGCGACCCGTTTAACGAATACGCAATGCCTTGCGAAACGTATTTTCGCACCCGAAATTTTGCGGTGGACGTAGAGGCGATCGCAAAGATAGCGACAGACCGCGGAGTGGGGGTGATCGTGTGCGGAATGCCCGTCAATTTTGACGGCAGCGAAAGCGTGCAGACGGAAAAAACCCGCCGTTTTATCGAGGCGTTAAAGGAAAAAACAAATTTGCCTATCGAATTAGAGGACGAACGCTTTACCACTATGCAAGCGCGTGAAACGCAAATCGCGGGCGGGGTCAAGCGCGGGGATAGAAAAAAGACGATTGATTCGATCGCGGCGTCCTACATTTTGGAAGGCTACCTTTTGCGTATGAAACAACGCGCACAGCGCGAAAATCAGCAATAAAATAAAAATAAAAAGAATAAGGAGGGCGGCGAATCGCCGCAAACAAGCCATGACGGAAGAATTTTTAAACGAAGATTATGAAGAAGAAAACATTTTAGAGCTGGAAGACGACGAAGGCAACGTAGAAAAATATTTGCACGTCGGCACGATCGAATACCGCGGCGAATGGTATTGCTTCTTCCAAAAAGCCGAACCCGAAACGGAGGAGGAAGAGGACGAGGTGGTGATGTTCCGTTTGCAAGGGGAGGGGGAAGATCAAATGCTTTTGCCTCTTGAAGACGAACAGCTGATGGACGAGGTGTTTGCCGAATTCTGCCACCAATACGAAGAATACGAAAACAGCGACGAAGCAATGAAGCTGGACGGCGCTGATTAAGCGAAATGCAAAGGAGAAAAAACAATGAAAATGTTAGAAGGAAAAGTAGCCGTCGTTACGGGCGGTACGCGCGGGATCGGTTTGGCGATCGTGAAAGCGTTTTTGGAAGAGGGCGCGTCCGTCGCGCTGTTTGGTTCCCGCCCCGAAACGGTGGAAAAAGCGTTGGCTGAAATCAAAGCGGAAAACGAGTCTGCCCCCGTCATCGGTCTTGCCCCCGATCTGGGCGATTATGCGGCAATCGAGAAGGCAATGCAAGAGGTAAAGGCGCACTTTGGAAAAATTGATATCCTTGCCAACAACGCAGGCGTATCGGCACGCGAACCCATTTACGATTATGATCCCGCAGCGTTTGACAAAGTAATTAACCTTAACGTCAATTCGGTGTTCTATTGCACAAAGGCGGTCACGCCGATTATGAAAGAGCAGGGCGGCGGGTCGATCATCAACACCAGCTCTATGGTCAGCTTGTACGGTCAGCAGTCCGGCTGCTCCTATCCCACGTCAAAATTTGCTGTCAACGGACTGACGAAATCCTTGGCGCGCGAGCTTGGCAAAGACAATATCCGCGTCAACGCGGTGTTGCCAGGGGTCACGCGTACGGATATGGTCGCGGCGCTTCCCCAAGAGATGGTCGCGCGTATCGCGGCAACCATTCCCCTTGGCAGAGTTGGCGAACCCGAAGAAGTAGCCAACGCGTTTGTATTCCTTGCCAGCGACAAAGCCAGCTATATCACGGGCGCGCTGCTGTCGGTGGATGGAGCAACGCAGGTTTGATATAAACAAAAAAAATTATTAAAATAACGGAACGGAAGAACCCCACCCGCGCGGCAAGTCTGCGCCACGGCGGGGTTCTTTTTTAATAAAAAATTCATCATTGAACAAAAATTTTTATCATTTTTTTATTTATCCTATTGACAAATATTGCTAACGATGCTATAATATATCAATAAAACGAATAATTGAGGCGATAATTATGAAAAAGTCGGTTAAGTATATAATCGGAATATTATTTTTCACGCTGTTGCTGGGTGGAATGACGGCGTGCGGCGAAAGCCGCACGCTTTCCCTCTCCACCCCCGAAAACGTTTTTTTGTGCCATAATCAAACGTTGGACGACACAACCGAATATATTTTAAAATGGGATAGGGTAAAAAACGCAGACAGCTATAAAATAACCGCTTACGGAAAAACCTTTACGACAACAAAAACGGAATATGATTTAACCTATTGCGTGCAATTAAATAAATCTGTCCAAATTGGCGTGCAGGCATTGACGAACGATGAAAATTTTTCTAATTCTAAAAAAAGAACCGCTGTTTGCAAAGCAAAGGAGATTACGCCGAGGCTTGTTTATACAAAACGAAACGACGGAACGTACGAGGTTTCCCGTAATTTGACGGATACTCTGGAAGGGGAATTATGCCTTCCCGACAGCTACGACGAAAAATATGTCACAAAAATTGCCGATTACGGCTTTGCTTATTCGCCTGACGGAAATGTGGGGCTTAATAATGATTATACAGAGATTCGCTTTCCAGAACATTTATTTTCTATAGGGGAAAATGCTTTTTTACAAGCGGGAAAACTGCGAACAGTAAATCTTCCTAATGAGGTAACGACGATAGGCGAATGTGCATTTACTGAATGTACTCAATTAAAAAATATTTCTATCCTTGATCATATATCTGCTATTGGAAAAGGCGCGTTTGAAAGCTGTGAAAGCTTGCAATCAGTTCGTTTGCCCGTCTCTTTAAAACGGGTATCGGAAGCTTTATTTATGAACTGCAAAAATCTTGAAGATATAACGATTCCTTCAGGGAGTGTAGCAATAGAAGACGCAGCTTTTTTGCACTGCGAAAATTTATCTTCTGTTATTTTTGAAGAAGACAGTCAGCTTTTGTCCATTGGCGAGGGAGCGTTTGGACACTGTAAATCATTGAAAAATATTACCTTGCCCGAAACACTCAATTCTATTGGTTTTATGGCACTTGGGAAAACTCTTATAAAAAACTTATTTATTCCAAAAGCGACTGTTAATTTAGAGGAGGGCGCATTTGCGGACGGATCGCTTGAAAGTATTTCAATAGACGAAAATAACCCCGTTTATAAATCGGTGGACGACGTAGTGTTTTCTGCGGACGGAAAAACCTTGTTTGCTTACCCCACCGCAAATCAAGACGAAAACTATATCGTGCCGCAAGGGATAGAAAGCATTTGTAGTTATGCTTTTTATCACTGTAAAAATTTAAAAACAATTTCGTTGCCAAATGAGCTGAAACGCATTGGAGACTCCGCTTTTCAGGGTTCGGGTTTAACGGAAATAAATCTTCCTTATGGTTTAACTACGGTTGGAGATGGAGTTTTTTCGGGTTGTGATAATTTAACTGAATTGAGCTATCCCGATAGTGTAACATCAATCGGCAATGCTTCGTTTTACGCAAAAAATTTAAAAAAGATAACCTTATCAAAAGGAATAAAAACGTATGTTTTTGGGGCTTTAGCAAGCAACCTTGAATTAATTGAGATCCCTGATGGAGCGGAAACGATAGAGGCGTATGCTTTTAATGCTTGTTTGAACCTAAAAAGTGTAATTTTTCCCACTACGTTAAAAATGTTAAGTGGATTAGCGTTGAGACATTTTTTTCCGCCTGCGCTTATTTTTGCCGATGTGTATTATAAAGGCACGCAAGAGGAATGGTTGCGTTTAAAAGAAGCAAGTGAAAAATTTGAAGGAAACACTTTGTTTACAAAAAATTTTGGGCAGTTAAACATCTATTTTTACAGAGAAGAAGAACCGCGGGTAAAAGATGATTTTTCGGGTTATGACGGCAACTATTGGCACTACGCCGAGGACGGTATCACCCCCGTCGTTTGGGAGTATTAAATTTTATAAAAAATCAAAAACAGCCCTCGTATAAGAGAGCTGTTTTCATTCCGTCGCGTAAGCGAAAAATAAAATTCTTAAAAAACGGAAAAAAATCCCGCAAAAGCGGTAAAAATAGCTTGCCATCGCTTGCCCTTTGTGGTAAAATAATATAGCTAAAAATTCACACTCGGTCATTGTGCGCAATCCGTGTCCGTAAAATCTTTCAATGCGGATAAAGTTGCGGGCCTACACAAGCCGAGGAGGAAAAACGGAGGTTTGAATTATGGCAGTTATCACTATGAAGCAGCTCTTAGAAGCAGGCGTTCACTTTGGTCATCAGACGAGAAAGTGGAATCCCAAAATGCAGAAGTACATCTTCGCGGCAAGAAACGACATTCACATTATCGACTTGCAACTGACGGCAAACTTAATTGAAGAAGCGTATGCGTTCGTTTGCGAAAGCGTAAAAGCTGGCAAGTCCGTTCTGTTCGTCGGCACGAAGAAGCAGGCGCAGGACGCGATCAAGGAAGAAGCGGAAAGATGCGGACAGTACTACGTCAACACCCGTTGGCTGGGCGGTTGCCTTACCAACTTTAAGACGATGAGAAGCCGCGTTGAACGTCTTGAAAAGCTGGAAGCGATGGAAGCGAACGGCGATTTCGAAGCGTTGCCCAAGAAAGAAGTTTTGCTTTTGAAGAAAGAAATGGGCAAATTGCAGGCGAATTTGGGCGGTATCAAGAAGATGAAGAATATGCCCGGCGTTATGTTCGTGGTCGATCCCCACAACGAAGACATCGCAATCAAAGAAGCGAAAAAGCTTGGCATCAAGATCGTTGCAATCACCGATACCAACTGCGATCCCGACGTTATCGACTACGTAATCCCCGGTAACGACGACGCAATCCGCGCGATCAAGTTGATTTCGTCCGTAATCGCAAACGCGGTTATCGAAGCGAACCAAGGCGAAGAAGCTGTTCAACCCGTAGCGGAAGAAAAAGAACCCGAATCCATTGAAGAAGTGGTTGCGGTGGAAGAAGAAAACGCGTAAGTTTTCAAAAAGTAAATTATAATAAATAAGGAGAATAAAGTTATGGCAATTTCTGCTAAAGACGTAATGGCGCTCCGCGACAGAACGGGCGCAGGTGTTATGGACTGCAAAAAGGCATTGACGGACGCTGACGGCGATATGGACAAGGCGGCGGACCTTTTGAGAGAACGGGGTATCGCGAAAGCGGCGGAACGCCGCCCGCGCGCGGTCGCGCGCCCGTTTCGTAAAATCCGTCCGAGGTATCGGCGGATTTTTTAAATGATTATTCTTTGTCTGCTACTTCTTCCGCTGCAACCACTTCTTCGATATCTACGGGAGCTTCCGTTTCTTCTACGACAACGGGAGCAACCGCTTCTTCGCCTTGGTTCGCTTCGATAACTGC
>JAZKXM010000053.1:0-15138 GCA_045611585.1 Candidatus Scatosoma sp.
TGATATTATAGATATTAATAATGGATTAGGGATTGTAAAAAAAATAATATCCACAGAAGCTTTCTTTGAATATTATGCTAACATTGGGGCTCATTTTTCAGCTTTTATTAGGTTGCTATTGAAAAAACATTATAGGACACAAAAATCCATATGTGATTTTATTGATGAATGTGAAGAGGAAAGCAAAAAAATAAAGTTATTGTTGATGTTTATAGGCGTAATTACTAATAAAACATTAAAATTAAAGTATAAACAATTTTTAATGGAGAATATTAAAAAAATAAGTGAAAATACTTTAGTTCTTTTTGCAATTCATGATTGGATTGATGTCCCTATAGAACTTGTTGAAGTCTATTTTTCTGATATTATTAAATTGGATCAAGTAAAAAGCAATGTAAAAACTTATCCTGACCCATATGAAAGAAAAATAGATGCGATTTGTTTATTGTTTTTAATGGGCAAAATAAGTGAATTGTCTAAACTGAAGAATCTTTCTAAAAAGCCTAGTTACTTGGAGTTTTTAATTGATCAAGATAATTTTGATTATACTAAAGTTGATTTTGAACATTATATGTGGGGGAATATTATTAGAAATGATGAATATAGAAAACTATTAATCGACAATAAAAAAGCTTTTGTGGAAAAATTGAAGGACAAGCATTTAACAAAAACAATAACAGAAGTAGAAAAGAAGATATTATACAAATACTTTTTGGATGACAATGAGTTGTGGAAAATATAATGTTCGTTGAGTACAAAAATATTTCAATTATTAAAGTAAAGAATTTTGATGATTTTGATTTTCTATAATTAGGTAGAGAGGGACACAGCAATATATTAATAATATAATAGAAGTATATTATAATACACGGACAGTTGGTCTGTGTGTCTTAAGTTTAAAGAAAAGTCGTATGTAAAATAAATACATAGTTAAATGTCAAATTTTTTGGTGGAGATTTTGGTGTAAAAATTAACAGGTTGAAAGCCTTGAAAATAAAGGGATTCAGCGTGTTTAAATTTGTTTTTTATAGCTGTTAATCCGTGTGTCGTCAGTTCGAGCCTGACAGGGGCAGCCACAAACCCGTAGATGAAAGTCTGCGGGTTTTTGCTTGCCCTGTCAACCATCCACTGACGAGCGATTTTTAATAAAATTGCTGTCGTCACTGACGCTCGGGGTGGGGCAGGTACGAGATGAACGGAGTTTTCGTGCCTCGCTATTTCGTCGCGCTGTGCGCTCCTTCCGAGCCTGACAGGGGCAGCCAAAAAGATAGTGAAATTTGTCTAACGACGGTTTCACTTCTTTTTTTGCATTTTTAGGGCTTTTTAAGCCCTTTTTTGATTATTTTGATAAATTTTTGATAATGCGAAATCAAAAACGACGTGATTAGGTTGTCTAAATTCCTAAAAACGCCGTTTGACTTTTTTAATAACTAACTTTAATAAAGCACAACATTTTACACTCTCACAACGGGATTTGAATAGAAAAGTATTTGTAATAGGCGCAAAAAAGCATTGCAAAATTATTTAGATGGTGCTATAATAATTATGCTACACATTTTTAATAACCCAAAATTATAGGGCATCTGTAGGAGTTATCTAGATTTTTATTTCCTTAGTTGTATTTTTAGGAAGAATTTTTAGTGATTTTCTTAAAATGAAGTACAGTAAATTTATTGTTTAGAAAAAATAAAGGGAGCAATTAGAATGGAAAAAAGATATGAAGCACGACAAACAGAAATTATCGCGTATGGAGAAGTAGTTGTAGGAATTGTCAAAGGGAATATTTATATGGCTGATAAAGAAAAAAGATATTTTATCAGTGAATTAAATGAAACTATTCATGTTCCCCAAATGGTATTTGACGAGTATTTTAGAGAAATCAAAGTTAAGGATTATCAATTAAAATCCAAAAAGAAATATGCCACTTCAGGGAAAAATGTAGCACTTTATATGGTGTTTTTCCCTGAAAAAGATCAAGACATCATTGATCGTCTCGAAGAAATGAAAGAAACAGACGAAAGTAAACGAGCTACGAAAGGTGGGCGGAATGGAAAAAGTGAATATATTAGGCGATTGATTAGGGAAGATATTGCAAAACAAAAGAAAAACAATTGCAAGAATTGAAAGCAATGCTTGACGACGGCTTAATCACTCAAGAAGATTTTGAACAAAAGAAAAAAACAAATTTTAGGGATATAATTATATTTTTGGAAGAATACCTTTATGGGATTTGTAATTAGAGAAAAAGCGATATTGAGTGATGAATTTTATGAAATTTTTCAGCGGAGCAAATATGAAGAATTTTTATGTGATTTAATGAATTTATCTACTATTGTTTTTCCGCATAGCTATCAGCATATACCAAATCAAAGTAATGGTGAATGCGACTTTGTGGATTTGGTTGACCATAAGAAATATGATGCTAAATTGCCATTTGATAAAAAGATAGGTGAAATTATTGGAGGTAAGCGTGATTATTTTAGTTGGTACAAGTTGTTTATAACGCTTGAAGAAGAATTTGGAGCGTTTATTGAGAAGAGAGGCACTATTCAAATAAAGGACTTAAAGATTTATCAAATTATTTTGGATAGAATTAATTCAACAAAAGCAGATGAAAATGTTATTTTGTTTTTCCCATTACCTATTGTTCTTGATATACAGGATTCGTTCACAAGTTGTTTTACGGGCGATATGTTAAGCGCTATTTTTTGTGAACTAAAAAACCAAATAAGTAGTGATAAGGAAATTATTACGGTGTATCCCAATGGTTTTGGTAATATTGTTTTAAGACGACTTAATGATAATCGAAGAGAATATTTGAAGTATGAGAGATTGAATAAATATTTTAACTATGAAAAAGAATTAAATCGCGATTAATATAATGATTTCTCTTTATTATATTAAAAAAATAACAGTTTTTTGTGAGTGAAAGATAAAAATATTTTAGTCATTTTGTTGTTCTACCCTATAAAAATAGGGCGATTTTAGAGATTTTGTTGTACTAACGCAAAAACCCGTAGATGAAAGTCTGCGGGTTTTTTTGTGCGACAAAACGCTTGACAGGGGAGGGGAAGGGTGATATAATATAGCTATAAATTCTTGTAGCGTGTGGAAAACACGCTAGAAGGAGGCGCGAAAGTGGTAAAAGAGAAGAATAGGTATGCGCTTTGGCTGCTGGTTTTGTGTTGGCTGGCTTATACTTGTTCGTATATCGGAAAGCTGAGTTATTCGGCGAATATTAATCAGGTTGAACGGGCCTTTCACGTTAGCTATAAGCAGGCGGGGCTTGTTTCGACCTTTTTCTTTTTTGCGTACGGCGCGGGACAAATCGTCAACGGGATACTCTGTAAAAAATACAACGTGCGGTGGGTCGTGTTTATGGCGTTAATCCTTTCCTGCGCGATGAACGTTGCGGTTGCCGTAGCCGACAATTTTTCCTACCTGAAATGGCTGTGGCTGGTGAACGGGATTGCCACCTCTTTTTTATGGACTTCATTGGTTAGATTACTGTCGGAAACTCTTGATAAAAAAGCAATCAAGCGGGCGGTGGTTGTGATGGGAACGACCGTTGCGACGGGGACTTTTTTGGTGTACGGAATGAGTGCGGCGTTTGTTGCCGTTGGATTTTTTCGTTTGACCTTTTACGTTGCCGCGGGGATACTGCTGGCGGTGGGGGCGGTTTGGCTGTGTTGTTTTGACCGTTTGGTAAAGCCGCTGAAAGCGGAACGGGAAAAGGAGAAGGCGGAGGCGTTGAGCTTGGCGGTTGAAAGGTCGGGCGCAACGGCGGAGGCTGCGGCGGGCGCGTCGTGTGCCGCTGGGCATACTTCGGGTTCTGTGCAAGAGAAAAAGCGCGGCGGATTTGGGATGTTGCCATTCTTTTGTATGTTTGCGCTGTTTGCCGTCGTCAATAATTTTGTAAAGGACGGACTGAGCGGTTGGACGCCTGATATACTTGATTCTATCTATGATACGCCGGGGTGGTTATCCATTTTGCTGACGTTGGCGTTGCCTGCGTTTGCCATTTTTGGAACGGTGGTGGCGGCCTCGTTACATACGAAAATCTCCGATTTTTCTTTGCTGTGCGTCGTCTTGTTTGCGGCGGCGACGGCGTTGGTTGGGGTGGTGATTGGGTGCTTATCCCTGTCTATGGTGTTGACGGTGGCGATTTTTGCGATGGTTTCCTGCTTGATGGCGGGCATCAACAGCGTGATTACTAGTATGGTGCCTTTATATATGAAGGATAAGGCGAATTCCGGTATGATAGCGGGGGTGTTGAACGGGTTTTGTTACGTGGGCAGCACCATAAGCTCTTACAGCTTAGGCGCGGTGGCGGACGGCTGGGGCTGGAATGCGGTATTTTACGTTCTGCTTGCCGTGTGCGGCGGGATTACCGTGGCGGGGCTTGGATATTTTGCGTTTTGCAAAGCGAAGGCGAGGCGCGGGCAAAAACGTCAAGAGGAAAATTAAAAGAAAAATAAAAAGAAAAGCCTGCGTAGCGATTGCAAAAACGCGGGCTTTTTGTTATAATGAAATTGCAGGCGGGTACGTTTTTTGAAAAACAGCGAGAAGGCTTGCAAAAGGGGAAACGCATGGCTTATAAAATTTTCCAACACGATCCGTCCTTATTGCCGTACGAAGGGGAAATTCAACTTCGTATGGATAATTATTTCCGCAAAAGAGCGGAATTGGTGGGTGAGGGTGGCGATTTGTGCGCGTTTGCGAACGGGCATTTGTATTTTGGATTTCATAAGACGGAAAACGGCTGGGTCTATCGTGAATGGGCGCCTGCGGCGGACGAAGTGTATTTGACGGGGGATATGGTCGGCTGGCAATGGCTGACACATAAGCTGACTCCGCTTGGGGACGGCGTTTTTGAGATTGTTTTAGACGGAAAGGATATCCTCTATAACGGGTGCAGAGTAAAGACGATCGTGAGGCGCGGGGAGGAGCTGTTGGAGCGAATCCCCTTATACGTGCGGCGGGTGGAGCAGGACCCGAAAACGGCGGCTTGGTGCGGCGTGGTGGTAGATGAAGAAGAATATCGCTGGAAGCACGGCGATTTTAAGCCCGCCTCTGTCCCTTACGTTTATGAATGCCATATCGGCATGGCGCAAGAGGAGGAGGGGGTTGGCAGCTACCGCCAGTTCCGTGAAAGGATTTTGCCGCGCGTGAAACGGGCGGGATACAATACTTTGCAGATTATGGCGATTATGGAGCATCCTTATTACGGCTCGTTTGGGTATCAGGTATCCTCCTTTTTTGCCGCGTCGTCGCGATTTGGGACTCCGAACGATTTAAAGGAGTTGATCGACGAGGCGCACGGAATGGGGATTGCCGTCTTATTGGACGTTGTACATTCGCACGCGGTAAAAAACACGGCGGAGGGGATCAATCAGTTTGACGGGACGACCTATCAATTTTTCCACGAGGGGGCGAAGGGGGAGCACCCTGCTTGGGGGACGAAGCTGTTTAATTATGGCAAAAACGAAGTGATCCATTTCTTACTTTCCAACCTCAAATTTTGGATGACGGAGTTCCGCTTTGACGGGTTCCGTTTTGACGGCGTTACCTCGATGATTTACCACGACCACGGGTTGGGGACGGCGTTTACCGATTATGGGAAGTATTTTTCTATGAATACGGACGGGGAGGCGATTACCTATTTGCAGCTTGCAAACGAGCTGATCCGCTCTGTCAATCCCAACGCCCTTACGATTGCGGAGGATATGTCGGCGATGCCGGGGATGTGCCTGCCCATTGAGGAAGGGGGGATTGGGTTTGATTATCGTTTGGCGATGGGGCTGCCCGATCTTTGGATTAAGCTTTTAAAAGAGAAAAAGGACGAGGAGTGGGACGTTTGGCATATTTGGCACGAGCTGACAAGCCGCCGTCCAAAGGAAAAATATATCGCTTACGCCGAATCGCACGATCAGGCGTTGGTGGGGGATAAGACGCTGATGTTCCGTTTGTGCGACAGCCGTATGTATTGCAGTATGCAAAAGGGTTCGCAAGATCCCATCATTGACCGCGGAATGGCGTTACATAAGCTGATTCGGTTTGTGACGATGACCCTCGGTGGGGAAGGGTATCTCAATTTTATGGGAAATGAATTTGGACATCCCGAATGGATTGATTTTCCCCGCGAAGGGAACGGGTGGAGCCATTTTTATTGCCGTCGGCAGTGGAGCCTTGCCGATAATCCCGATTTGCGATACGGGCAGCTGCAAGAGTTTGACAGAGTCGCGCTTTCACTTTTGCAGGAAAGTGGGTTGCTTACGGCGGCGGCGCGGAGTTTGTACATTGATAAAGAGGCGCAGGTGCTTGTTTACGAACGGGCGGGAAAGGTGTTTGCCGTTAATTTTAGCCCGACAAAATCGCAAGAGGGGTACGTGATGGTCTTCCCCGAAGAAGGGGAATACCGCGTTGTTTTATCTACCGACGAGGGGAGGTTTGGCGGCTTTGACCGTATCTCTCATACCTACGTATATTCCGCGAAAAAGGGCGCGGACGGGCGCGTGACGGCGAAGGTGTATTTGCCCTTGCGGTCGGGACTGTGTATGGAAAAATTGCCCGCAAAAAAACGGGTGGGCGGCTTGACGGTCAAGCGCAAACGGGCGGCGAAAAAGTAAGACGGGGTTCGTTTGCTTAAAAATAAAAAAGAAATATGTATATCCGCGTTTTTGTAAAGCGCGGATATTTTTTACATAATTTTACACTTTTTTACGGGAAACACTTGACAATAGTGTAAACATAGTGTAAAATAGTGTAAAACAAAGGAGGGAAGAAATGAAAATCACGGAAATTGTTTCCATTACGGAGCTGTCACGATTGCTGGGGAAAAGCCGACCGACGGTGTATAAATACGTTTCCGATTTTGAAAAGGGGAATTATGAGAACGTACCCCATTCGGTGAAGAAGCTGTTTTTAAAGATTCAATCGGGGGAGGCGCCCAAGCGGGAGATTTACGAATACTGTCAAGACTGGTTTGTCGGTATGGAGGAGAGGGCGGACTCTTTTACGGAAAAGAAAACGACGTTGAAAGAGGTGGTGCGGCTTTTGAAGGAGAATGAAAAGAAGCTGGACCTGACGAGGATTAAGAATTTTATCAATGAGGAGATAGGAAAATGAGAAAGCAAAAGAAGCAAGAGCAAATGAAACGGTTGGCGTATTGGCATTTGACGCACCGTCGCTTACAAGCGGATTTGGCGGCAGTAGAGGCGGAAATTGAGGCGAACGCGCCCATTGAAGAAGAAGTAGCGGGGAACGCCTTTGCCAAGGTGATTTCGGGGTTAAAAAAGGACGTACAAAACGAGCGCAGGCGGCGGACGGTGCAGGAATTGACGGCGCAACGGAAAGCCGCGTTGGAGGCGTTGGCGGCGTTTGAGGGCAGACGGACGAAGAAGGAGCTGGCTTTTTCGGGGGACGATAAGCGGTTGAAGGCGTTGATGGAGAAAGTTTTGTTCAAAGGGGAGGACGGCGAAGTGGCGCGGCTGCAATTTGCGTTGGCGTTTGCCGTATCGGACGGAAGGGAGTATCAGCGGCCGAAGCAATCGTTAAAGGGCGCGTCTTTGTTTTTGTTTAACGACGAGGAAAGGCTGGGGAAGGCGTACTTGGCATTTGAGGAGAATTTCGCCTACATACATAAGGACGTGGATATGGCGGAGGGCTTGCCTAAGGGCTGGGCGGGGGTTTTGTCCGCTTTGGCGGCGTCGATGATGCCCTTCGGCGTAGTGGGCGCGGCGGCGATTTTGAACAAAAAACGCAAGCAGGCGCGCTTGCGGAAAGAGGTGAAAAAGCTGTCGGGGTTTGAAGCGCATACTTTTTTGGCGATGCAGCTGACGTTGATTGGCTTGGCGAAGGAAATTGGCGAGGAACAGCGCAAAAACTTGGTGGATCAGCTGTTAAAACAGATTGGGGATTTGCGCGCGGACGCCGAATACGAATGGCTGGTGGAAAAGATGGACGCGCCCGAATGCAAACGGAAGCTTGCCGTTTATGACGGCTGCGTGCAAAGACTTGCATCCCTTTTGGGGGTATGATTGCGGATAGGTAAATGATACGCACCCGTCGCGAAAGGCGACGGGTGCGTAACTTAGTGATTAAAAAATTAATTTAGCCCTTGTTGAGCTGGTGCTTTCGGTAATGGACGGGGGAGAGGTTTTCTTTCTTTTTAAAGATCAAACCGAAATAGTTCGCAGAGGAAAAGCCGCAGGCTTCCGCGATTTCATTGATACTCTTTTTGGTGGAAATCAGCATTTTTTTGGCGTGTTCCAGCCGAACGCTTAATAAAAAGTCGATAGGGGATCTGCCCGTGTATTTTTTGAAATTATACATCAACGTCGCTTTGGAAACGAAAAAGTTTTCCGCGAGCCAGTCTAACGTGATGGGCTGGGCATAGTGGGCGTTCAGGTGGTCTAAAACCTTTAAAACGAGAGGGGGGACGTTGCCGCCGTCGTGGGTGATCTTTTCCGATTGCCCCTCCTCCAAATCGTTTAGCCGCAAAATGAGATAGGAAAAAAGAGCGCGGAGCATTTCGTCCGAATGGCGGTGCGATTTGGGTAAACGGCAAAGCTCCTCCAAAAGGCGGATTAGCTCCTCCGTTTCTTGCGGAGTGGGCTTGATCGCGCGAAGGGATTTGTCGGCGAGGACTTCTTTTTGAAAAGCGTCCAAATATTCGACGGAGACGTTGACGTCGTAGCGTTCGAACGCGCCGCCCTCCGATTTGTGCATGACGCGTGGAGGCAGGACGATTAAAAAGGGGGCTTTTGCGTGGTAGAGGGTGTCGGCAAGGAAGAAGGAACGTTCGCCCTTGCTTAAAAAATAGATTTCGTAATGGTCGTGCCAATGCAGGTCGTGCATTGACCAGTTGTTCGTGCGGACGGATTTTTCAATTTCGATAAATGCCATAGGGAAATTCCTTATTTTTCAAAGATATATGTAATTTTACTAAATATTAGCATTTAATATATAGAAAGTCAAGCAAAAATATGTTATAATAAGGAAAAAATTTGGGAGGCGCAAAAATGATTAAAGTTTTGCAATACGGTGAAGGGAATTTTTTGAGGACCTTTGTAGATGCGTATTTTGATACGCTGAATAAAAGCGGGAAGGGCGAATACGCGGTAAGTATCGTCAAGCCCATTACGTTTGGCACTTTGGAGCGTTTTGAAAAGCAAAATAATAAATATCACATCGTTTTGCGGGGTGTGGAAGAAGGGAAGGACGTTGAGAACGTCTATGCGATCGACTGTCTTGCCGCTGTGATTGACCCGTTTAAGGATCAAAAAGCGTATTATGATTTGGCGAAGGACGCCGAATTGAAGATTATCGTATCTAACACGACCGAAGCGGGGATTTGCTTTAACGCGGAGGATAAGCTGGACGGGTTTGAAAGCATCACCTATCCCGCGAAGCTGACGAAGTTTTTGCTGGAACGCTTTAACGCGGGCTTGGGCGGGGTGTATTTGATGCCCGTTGAGCTAATCGACAACAACGCGGACGAGCTGAAAAAATGCGTGGAAAAATATATCGAGCTGTGGAATTTGCCTGCGGCGTTTAAAAAGTGGAACGCTGAGGAAAACTTTTACTGCAATACTTTGGTTGACCGTATCGTTTCGGGGTATCCTCGCGACGAGGAAACGAAGGCGAGATTGGAAGGGCTGATCGGGGAAAAGGACGAGCTGGTTTCCGTCGGTGAGCCGTTCGGTTTATGGGCGGTTGAAAAGAAGGGCGAAATTGAAAAATATATCGTGGAAGGCGTCAACAATATCGAGGTGGTATTGACGAACGATATCGGCTATTATAAAAAGCGTAAGGTGCGCGTTTTGAACGGCAGCCACACCAACCTTGTGCCTGCGGGGCTGATGCTGGGCGCGGATACGGTGTACGATTGCATGAAGGACGAAAAGCTGTCCGCGTTTGTGCAGGATACCTTGACGGAAGAAATCAATCCTTTCGTGTCCGACGATTTGGCGGCGACGACGGTATTTGCGGAAAGCATAAAGAGTCGGTTTTTGAACCCCTACCTCAATCACAAGCTGATCAGCATTTCGTTGAACTCTATTTCCAAATGGCGGGCGCGCGTATTGCCCTCTTTTAAGGATTATTATGCGAAAAACGGGAAGCTGCCCGCGAGGTTGACGGTTGGATTTTCTTATCTGATGGCTTTGTATTTGAGGGTGAAAAAGGTAGGTGAGGCGTTTGAGGTTACGTTGCCCTGCGGCAGAGTGGTGACCTTGTTGGACGACAAGCCGTATCTTGAATATTTTGCGGCGAAGAAATCCATTGGCGGGTTTATGTCCGACGAGAAGATTTGGGGCGAGGATCTGACGAAATATTGCGGATTTTACGATACGGTTGTGCAGAACGTTGAGGCGATCGAAAGGGGAGAGGTATTGATATGAACAATGAAGTCGTTGTCAATGAAAAGGACAACGTAGTGATTACGCTGACGGGCAAGGGGGAGATCCCCGCGGGGCATAAATACGCCCGCCGTCCCATTAAAAAAGGCGAATACGTTGTAAAATACGGCGAAGTGATTGGTCGCGCTACGGCGGATATTGCCGAAGGGGAATGGGTGCATACGCACAACGTAAAATCGCATTTGGACGAAAATGTGGCATACAGGTACGAGTTTAACGCGGTTTCCTTGAAAAAAACGACGGGGACCTTTCAAGGCTTTAAGCGGGCGAAGGGAAATGCGGGGATTAGAAACGAGATCTTTATTATCCCCACCGTCGGGTGTGTGAACGACGTTTGTATTCGTTTGGCGAAAGCCGCGCAGGAGTTTGTTTCGGGGACGATCGACGGCATTTTTGCGCTGACCCATCAATTTGGGTGTTCGCAGTTGGGCGAGGACAACGAAAACATTAAAAAATTGCTGTGTTCGGTGGCGTTAAACCCGAACGCGAGCTTTGTTTTGTTTGTTGGACTTGGTTGCGAAAACAATACCATGGACGGGATTAAGGAATATCTTGCCCCGTATGAACGGGAAAATATCGCCTATTTTAACTGTCAAGACGTCGAGGATGAATTTGCCTACGGGTTGGAGATTTTACGCGAGTTTGCGGAAAAGGCGAAGGATTTTCAGCGCGAGGAGGTGTCCTTATCAGAGCTTTGTATCGGTTTGAAATGCGGCGGCTCGGACGGGTATTCGGGCTTGACGGCGAATCCCCTTGTCGGGCGCATTTCGGATAAGATCGTGGCGGCAGGTGGCAGCGCGGTGCTGACCGAAGTGCCTGAGATGTTCGGCGCGGAACAAATCCTGATGAATCAATGCGAAAATCAAGAGATTTTTGAAAAATATAAAAAGATGATTGAGGATTTTAAGGCCTATTATACGACGCAAGGGTTTCCTGTGTATGAAAATCCCAGCCCCGGGAACAAAAAGGGCGGGATTACGACTTTGGAAGAAAAGTCCCTTGGCTGTATCAAAAAAGCGGGCGGCAGCAAGATCGTGGACGTGCTGGGCTACGGCGAGCAGGTGAGAAAGTGCGGGTTGTCCGTGTTGAACGCGCCGGGGAACGATTTGATTGCGGCGACGGCATTGGCGGCGGCGGGCTGTCAAGTGGTGCTGTTTACGACGGGAAGAGGGACTCCTTTTTCGACGTTTACGCCCACGATGAAGATTGGGACGAACAACCGTATTTCTTCGTTTAAAAAGAATTGGATTGATTTTAACGCCTATCCGATGGATGAGGACGCGCTGTTTGATTTGCTTATCAAAACGGCGAACGGGGAGTACGTTTGCAAAAGCGAGGACGTACGGGAAATTGCATTTTATAAAACGGGGGTTACCTTATGAGCTATATAAAAGACAACTTTTTATTGAAAAACAAGACGGCGGAGAGGTTGTATTTTTCCTATGCGAAGGATATGCCGATCTTCGATTATCACTGTCATTTGCCTGAAAAGCAGATTTTGGAGAACAAGCCCTTTGCGGACGTGTTTGAGATTTGGCTGTCGGGGGATCATTACAAGTGGCGGTTGATGAGAAATTATGGGGTGGATGAAGAATATATCACAGGCAAGAGCACGACGAACAAGGAGAAATTTTTGACCTATTGCAGAGTGCTTGGCTCGGCGTTTGGCAATCCCTTATATCATTGGTCGCAGGTGGAATTGAAGGAATTTTTCAACTGCGAATTGGAAATCAACGAGGAAAATGCGGAGCAGATTTGGGATTGGTGTAACGAATATATCCGTCTGAACAACATTACGCCGCAGAAATTGATTGAAAATTCGGCGGTTAGCCACCTGTTTACGACAAATGAAATTTTTGATGACCTTAAAACGTTTGACAAGATTAAAGAAAAGGGGTATAATTTTAAAGTAATCCCTGCGTTCCGCGCGGATAAAATTATGAATATCGAGGCGGAAAAGTATAACGAGTTTATTGAAAAGCTGGGTACCGTGTCTTCGTTGAACGAGTTGGAAACGAAAATTGAGGAGCGGTTGCAGGCGTTTATTAAGGTAGGGACGACGGCGGCGGATATTGCCCTGCAAAGGGTGTATCCCATCGCGGAAAAAGCTTGCGCGGAAAAAGTGTTTGCAAAACGGCGTAGCGGCGAGGCGGTGACGGACGCGGAAGCGGAGGCGTTTAAGGGCTATTTGACCTATTTCTTGTTTAAGCTGTACGCAAAGTATGGGATTGCTACGGAGTTACATTTGGGCGCAATGCGCAATAACAACGCCGTAATGATGGAAAAGCTGGGCTTGGATACGGGCTACGACAGCATTGCGGAGGACAACAGCATTAAGGAAACCTCCCGTTTGTTCGATCGGCTGAACTGTGAAAACTCCTTGCCGAAAACTATTTTGTTTAATCTTAATCCCAAAATGAATGCGGAGATTATGACGCTGATCGGCTGTTTCCAAGATTCGTCCGCGAAGGGGAAAATTCAGTACGGGCCCGCTTGGTGGTTCTTGGATAACAAGGTGGGTATGGAAAGACATTTGGAGGATCTGACGGCGACGGGGCATATTGGCGCGTTTGTCGGAATGTTGACGGACAGCCGTTCCTTCCTGTCCTATCCTCGGCATCATTATTTCAGACGTATCCTTTGTAATTATTTCGGCGAGATGATGGAAAACGGCGAAATGACGAAGGACGAGGCGTTTGTCGGAAAGGTGGTGCAGGATATCTGCTATTATAATTCGATTAAATATTTAGGAGTGAAATAAATTATGGATAAGCTTATACCCGTAGTGGTCATCAAAGAAGTACCCGAAGTGGACAAGATTTTGCCTGCGCTGAAAAAGAGCGGGATCAATTGTGCGGAGATCACCTTCCGTACCGCGTGCGCGGCGGAGGCGATTGCTTACGCTTGCGAAAAGTATCCCGAAATGAACGTCGGCGCGGGGACCGTTATCAATGCCGAACAATGCGAAGCGGCGTTGAAGGCGGGCGCGAAGTTTATCGTTTCTCCCGGTTTGTCCGTTGGGGTGGCAAAGACGTGTAAATTGCGCGGCGTGCCTTATTATCCCGGGTGCGTAACGCCTACCGAGATTATGGCGGCGTTGGAGCTTGGCATTGATATCGTCAAGTTTTTCCCCGCGAACGTATATGGCGGCTTGAAGGCAATGAAGGCGTTGGCTGCGCCCTTCCCCCAAATTAAGTTTATCCCGACGGGTGGGGTTGACAGAAGCAATTTGGATGAATTTTTGGCTTGGGAAAAGATCTACGCGGTGGGTGGATCCTTTATGGTGAAAGAGGCGTTGGAAAACGCGGAAAAATAAGAAAAAGATAAAGATAACGAGGTGTAAAAAATGAAGAAAATAGTAACGTTTGGCGAATTGATGTTAAGACTTGCGCCCGAAAATTATCTTCGCTTTGTGCAGAGCGAAAAATACGAAGCGACCTTTGGCGGCGCGGAAGCAAACGTCGCGGTATCCCTTGCAAATTACGGTATGGACGTGGCGTTCGTGTCTAAATTGCCCGCGCACGAGATCGGTCAGGCGGCTGTGAATTCGTTGCGTAAATTTGGGGTGGATACCTCTAAAATTGTACGCGGCGGCGACAGAGTGGGCATCTACTACTGCGAAAAAGGCGCAAGCCAAAGACCTAGCAAGGTTATTTACGACCGTGCGTATTCTTCTATCGCGATGGCGAAGAAGGGGGATTTTGACTGGGATAGCATTTTTGAGGGCGTCGAATGGTTCCATTTTACGGGCATTACCCCCGCTTTGAGCGACGACGTTGCGGAAATTTGCGTAGAGGCTTGTAAGGCGGCGAAGGCGAAGAATATCAACATTTCCTGCGATTTGAACTTCCGCAAAAAGCTGTGGACGAAGGAAAAAGCGGGCAAGGTGATGGGCGAGCTTTGTCAATATATTGATTACTGTATCGCGAACGAAGAGGACGCGAAGGACGTGTTTGGCATTGAAGCGGACAACACGGATATCTACGGCGGTAAGCTGGATAGAGAAGGGTATATTTCCGTTGCGAAAAAATTGACCGAACGCTTTAACTTTAAAGGCGTTGCGATCACTTTGCGCGAAAGCAAGAGCGCGAACGACAACGATTGGTCGGGTATGCTTTACACGGACGGCGAAGCGGTATTCTCTAAAAAATATTCGATGCATATCGTTGACCGCGTGGGCGGCGGCGACAGCTTTGGCGGCGGCTTGATCTATTCGCTTGTCAACGGGTACGACGCGCAGAGCGCGATCGAGTTTGCGGTGGCGGCAAGCTGCTTGAAGCACACGATTGAAGGGGACTATAACATGGTTTCCGTTGCGGAAGTGATGAACCTTGCAGGCGGTGATGCAAGCGGTCGTGTACAAAGATAAAAGGTAAAAATGAAACAACGCCCCCCCAAAAGCGGGTGAAGGTTTCAGTGTTGATGATTCATTGAAAAAGCCACGGATGAAACCGTGGCTTTTTGTTGTTTATTCTTGAATTTCAACCTTTTCTTCTTGTATTTCTACGGGAGTAGCTTCATCTTTTTTACCAAAGTATTTGATTGCAAATACGACGCCTGCAAAGATGGCTAAAGCAACTGCCCACATGATGAGCCCTGTCACTACACCGCCTAAGCTTGTGCAAAGACCAGCCACCAGGTATGAGATGAACGCAATTCCTGCGACGAGCGCCGCGTAAGGCAACTGCGTGTTTACGTGTTCTACGTGGTTGCACTG
>JAZKXM010000054.1:0-8832 GCA_045611585.1 Candidatus Scatosoma sp.
AGCCGTACCACCTACGGTGATACGGCTGTTTTGGTCGAGGCGACGGGGATCGCGCCTTTAGCGGCGCGCCCCGCTCCGACGTTATCAACGTCGTCCTTTGCCGTCAGGTTTTTCGTTTGACAAGTTTCATAAGGCAAAGCGTTTTGCTCTCGCAAAACGGCTCCCACCCTCGATCCCCGTCGCTAACTGTAAAATCAAAAACAGCCGTACCACCTACGGTGATACGGCTGTTTTGGTCGAGGCGACGGGGATCGAACCCACGACCTCAGCGTCCCGAACGCTGCGCGCTACCAGCTGCGCTACGCCTCGATTTGTTTTTTTATAAACTAAGTCGTTATCGCTTAGAAACGAAAATATTATATCAAATGAAAATTAAAAAGTCAACGCTTTTAGCGCAAATACGCAAACTTTCCCAAAAAAATATATCTTACGCCAAAAAGAATTTATATCTTCTCTATCACTTCCAGCACTCTTAACTCCGTTTTTTATATAATAATGTCAAAGATTAAATTGTTTATGTCAATTCAGCAACTTGACAAACGTTTATTCATTTGTTATAATGTTTCCATAATTACATTATTTTAGGAGCTTTGGGCTATGCAACAAACAAAAAGAATGAACGGTATTTCCGTTTGCAACCCCGTCGATATGGACGACGATTATCTTCGTTTTACCATTGATTACGCGATTGAGCAGGGCTTTAACCACTATCAATTTATCGGGCCTATCCACGATCCCGTTCGCGGAAATATCGACGGTATGATAAAGCTGCGTAAATACGCCCGCTTTAACAACGAAAAGGATATGCCGTACGTCGAACAAAATCTTGCCATCGTCAACGAAGTTGCCGACAAAGCGAAAGCCCACGGCATCAAAACGTATATGTGGCATCACGAGTTAGATTTGCCCTACGCCTTTGGCGAGGCGTTCCCCGAAGTTCTCAATTCCTTTGGTGATATCGAGGTTTCACACCCTCTCGTTAAAGACTTTTTAGAAAACAAAATTGAAGATTTCTTCGCCGAATACCCCTCAATGGACGGAATTATTTTGACTTTGCACGAAACAAAAGTCCCCTTGTTAAAGCTGAAGGATCAAAAGCTTGGCAAGACGGAGCGGGTCAAATACGTAACCAAAATTCTTTTCGACGTTTGCAATCGGTTAGGAAAAGAATTGATCGTGCGCCCCTTCGCCAGCGTGGAAGAGGATTACGCAATGATGACGAAGGCATATCGGGAAATTTCTACCGAGCTTATCATCATGGACAAATGGACGCAGTTCGATTGGAGTTTGACCCTGCCCAACAACGCGTTTTTTAAGAAAATTGACGGCAATCCCCTACTCGTTGAAACGGATATTTTCGGCGAATATTTTGGCAGAGGACGTCTGCCCTTAATGCTGAAAGAGCATATTCTTGAAAAGGTAAATTATTGCGAAAAATTTTCGCCGCTTGGGTACGTTTCCCGCATCGACCGCGGCGGCGATCACCCGTTTGGCGGCGTCAACGAAGTAAACCTTATCATTATGGCAGCCCTCCTTTCGGGGAAAGATTTAGACGGGGAAATCAACGCATTTTTTGCAAAAAAATATGGCAAAGGCGGTGCTCTTGTCCGTGAAATAATGGAAGAAACGGAATCGATACAAAAGCAAATCCTTTATCTCAACGGCTATTATTTCCACCAAGGCAGCTTTTTCCCCAACCTCAACCACAGCAAAAACCATTTCTATTTTGAAATGATGCGCCCCAATCATCACTTGGTTTCGGGCGAGTGGTTTATCCCTATCGGCTGGGAGCGCGGCAGCATTGAAAGCCTGAAAGCCGAAAAGGAAACCGCCGTACAAAAAAGCGCGGCTCTTTTGGAAAAACTTACCGCCGCAAAAACGGATATCCCCGAAGCGGAATATGACGATTTGTACGTTAAATTTCTCAATCTGCACCTGACTGCAAAGCTGTGGAAAACGCTGTTGGATTGCTTTATCGCGTATGTCGATTACGTAGAAAAGGACCAAACGGAACGCACCTTCACCGAAGCGATTGCCGAATTGATCGCGCTGGATAAGGAAGGCAAGGCTTTGCTGGCTGAAAAGTATTACGCCGTGGCTGGTGGCAATAAAAGCGAAATTCACGACGCACAGCTCAACAGCCGCGTTTTGGACTTTGTAGAAGACATTGTAAAGAGCGCGAAAGCGGAACGCAAAGCGCGCAAAAAGCTTGGCAAAAAACAACCGCTCGATTTTATCGTCTGCGGTGGCGGCGCGGAAGGACATTCTTTGAAAAAAGAAGTCAATTTCAGCGATACCTATCTTTTAAAAGACGGACTTTGCCGAATCGCTGGCACGAACAGAGGAAAGAATTTTTCCCGCGTCAACGCCCACGGCTGGTTTGGCTATACCTTATCCGTCAAGCCGAACGCGAAAAACACCCTGCGGATCGTTATGGGTTCGATGGACGAGCAAACGGAAATCCTTGTCACCATCGGCGGACAAGAGCAGCTTATAAAGGATACCGCGACAACCAAAGAATACCTGTTTACGTACGAAGAAACGGACGGAAAAGACAGCGTATATATCCGCTTTGACCGCACGTCCGCCAACACACCTTGCGTGTATTCGATCGTCGTCGATAAATAAAACACTCGGCTGAAATGCCCTCCAATATAGAAAAACAGATCGTTTACCTTTGCGTAAGCGGTCTGTTTTTTTGTTCTTTTTTCTATCCTTATTTTGTCCCGCCGCTTTTTACGTGCGGCTGCGAATGTCCCTCCACCATTTTATCCACCCCCAAAACGGGGGCTTCGTCCTTTAAGGACATAATATACTCCTCGTACTGTTCTTCCGTGATTTTAGGCACTTTTTTCTTGTTTTCTTTTACCGATTTTTGCATACGCCACCTCTAAAAAGAATTTACAAAAAGTATGCCCCTTTTTAGGAAATTTTATCCGCTTAGCGACGAGAAAGTTTCTTTATTGTCAAATAAGAATACACAAAAAACCGCCCTTCCCGTCGTTGACCACACGCCCGATCGCGCGGGTCAGCTTTTTGCAGATTTCAGGCGGCAGCCCTTCCGTCTTTTTGGAAAGTTCGTCCGTCATCAGATCTTTTAGGCTCTTGCCGAAGATATTGGTTTCCCAAACCTTTTCCTGTTGCGTATCGTATTGCCCCGTCACCTCTTCGATAAAATCCTCGCTTTGCTTTCGAGTCCCGATAATGGGCTGCACGTCCCCCGTTACGTCCACCTTGATAACGTGATAGCTGGACGCACCCGCTTTAAAGCGAACTCCGTAGCCGCCGTTTTTACGAATAAGATCGGGTTTTTGCAGGCGCAATTCTTCCCCGCACGGTTTGACAACCCCATAGCCCTTTTCCTCCGCGGAAAGAAAGGCGTCCTTGATCTTTTCATACTGCCGTCCTGCCTCCGAAAGCTTTTTAAGCAAGCGCAAAATTTGCAGGTCGCTATCCACCTCCTCACCGCATTGTTCGGACGCGATTTTATAAAACAATTTTTCGTCCGCTTTTACCGTGATCTCAACCCTGCCCCTGCCTAATTGCATTTCTAACCCTTCCGCAGGCAAAAAATCACCGTCTCCAAAAAGAGTTTCCAAGGCAAAGCAATCCTTCATTTTTACAATGCTTTGCGACGCCGTTTTCAGCGTTTCTACCAAGCCGCTGACAACGGGATGTTCCTCAGGCAATGCGCGAAGAAAATCAGGTACGCGCACGTCGATCCGCGCGACGGGAAATTCTAACAAGGCTTTTTGCAAAATGAGTTCTATATCCCTCTCCTCCATCTCCTCCACGTTTACGGAAAGCACGGGAACGGCGTATTTCTTTTCCAACTCCGCCGCTAATTTTACGTTCTCCTTCGCGTTGGGCGATTTGCAGTTCAACAGCACGACGAAGGGCTTGCCGATTTGCTTTAACGATTCCGCCGCGCGCTCCTCCGCGGGCAAATAATTTTCGCGCGGGATTCCCGTCACGCTGCCGTCGGTGGTGACCAGCACGCCGATTGTCGAATGTTCTTTAATTACCTTTTCCGTACCGATCGCCGCCGCTTGCTCGAAGGGGACAGACTGTTCCAACCAAGGCGTTTTGACCAACCGCGCCTCTCCGTCCTCTTCAAATCCGAACGCGCCATCCACGGCAAAGCCCACGCAATCGACCAGCCGAACGGACGCCTCCGCGCCCTTGGTTACCGATACTTTTGCCGCCTTCGCGGGCACGAATTTTGGCTCTGTCGTCATCACCGTTTTCCCTGATGACGATTGAGGCAATTCGTCCACCATCACGGCTCGATCCTGTTCGGCGGCGTTGGGGATTACCATTTTTTCCATAAACCGCTTGATAAACGTTGATTTCCCCGTGCGGACGGGGCCGACAACTCCTATGTAAATATCGCCGTTGGTACGGCTAGCGATATCCTCATAAACGCTATAATTTTCCATCGAAACCTCCCTTCGAGTTTTTGCGGAAAAATAAAAAACTCCCCGCATACAAACCTTACGGTTTAGTATATGCGAAGAGCGTTTTGCTTATGATTGTTTTCAGCTTTTTATCCCGTCCGTGCTTGCAGAGGCAAAACTTTCCCCCGCCGCCTCAATCGCCAAATAATCTTTATCCTCCGAAAAATCGCGCGGCTCTGTATATTCGCCGCCCAGCGCCTCAATGGCGTATTTCAGTTCTTGAAACTGCACGAACCCGATCGTTCTATCCTCAATTCTGTTAAGCAACACGGGCAGGGCGCGATCGTCCCCGTACGCCGCCAAATAGCTGGCGTGCATGGGCAAATTGTCGTCGTCCGTCAAAAACGCCGTCAACAAAGCCTCGTAAATTCGGTCCTCCCGCACCGTTACGCGGGAAAGAATCTCTAACATATACTCGACGGCGATCCCGCGACTGTACGTTTCGTAGGCGCGGTCCTTCACCTCGTCGGCATGATGCTTGAACACGTCGATTACGTCGTTGCGGATATCCTCGTCAAACCGATTTTCCGTCAAAATATCAAAATAATCGTCAAAGGCGCGCGCGTCGTCCGCAATCAAATTGATCGCATAAGAGGCGGTGTAGCCGTCCTCACTTTTCAAAAGAGGCAACAGTGCGAGGGTAACGTCCCTGCTTTCGATCTCCGAGCATAAAAACTCGGGGACGGGAACGTCCGAAGAAAGATGAGCGGCAAGCGTTTGCGCAAGCTGTTCATCCGACATCGCCGCATAGTATTGCTTGGGCGTGCATTTGATCTTCGCCACGTAAGTATCGCCGAATTTTTTATACAGACGGGGAATGACCTCCTCCCACTGCTTTTCGGTGTATTTTTCTTTATTTTCCTCAATATATTGGGACAGTTTTTCGTCAAACATTCCGTCAAAATCAATCAGTTTCACGCTTTTGTTTCCTCCTCGCCCTTTTTCTCCGCTAAGCCTACGCCCGCTTTTGCGGAAGTAACGCTTGTCAATAATACCCGAACGATTGCAGCGTTTGCACCGAATGCGTCCGCCACAGCCTCCACGTCTTTGCCAAGCCCTAATTCCTTTAAGCCCGCCGCCAAATAGATTGCGCACGCAATATCGTCCGCCGATTGACAAAGATCAAGCTGATCGTACGCCTCGACGGCTTGATACAGCTCCTCCGCTGTCCGTTTGATTCGCTTTGCGTATCCGTCGCTGAACGCCACAAACCGCGACGCGACCTTCGCGTATCCTTCCACGAATTTTTTGCGCTTTTTCCTGCCGACGTCGATGCGCAAAAGAAGTAGTTTGCGATAAATATTGCAAAGTACCATTCCCAAAGCCGCGTCCTCATTCCGCCGCAACAGCATCTCTAAAAGCTCTACCTTTAAAACGTCTGCAACCTCAGGCTCTAACAGCACCTCCCGCAAAAAACCGTCCGCGCGGGTATGCTCCGCCGCCACCAAGGCAAGATATTGCAAATCGTGATCCGCCCCGTCCATTTCGTCAAAGCACCAAACGAACAAGCCGTCCTCCTCCAAAATCTCCCCAAACAGCTGCGCCTCCGACGAGGTAAATTCGGTCACCCGTTCTAACATCTCCTTGCGGCGTTCCTTTTCCGCCGACGGAATACGGTAAAAATACCCCATCTCGATCGGCGCGTCCCCCTCCTTCGCCTCGCGGAGCTGTTGCAAATAGTATTCCGCCACCGCCGCGTCGGGATAAATGGTGCAAAGAGTTTCAAACGCCACCGCCGATTCGGTCACTCTGCCGCTTTTATAAGCGGAAACCGCCTTAAAAAACAACATTCTTCCGTCGTACGGCATTTCCTTTTCAAGAAGACAAAATTTTTGATAGGCTTCGTCGTGCATACCGTTTTCACAGCAAACGGTAGCCACCTTGTACAGCTCCTCTGCCGAGTTTAAGGGCATAGCCGCCAGCTCTTCGGCGAGCGCGCGGCTTTCCAAAAGCCGCCCCTGTTCCAGATACGCCGCCGCCAAAGTCGCCTTTGCCTGCACGCTTTGCGGGACGTCCTCCAAAAGGGACAGACAAATGCGTTCCGCCTCCTCCGCGCGATCGGATAACAAATAGGCAACCGCCTCCATTTCCTTTGCGGGGGCGTATTCAGCCGAGCCCTTTTCCACCAAGGAAAACGCCTTAATCGCCCGAACGGTATCCCCATTTTTCAACGCGTGAGAGCCGTAGGAGAGTTCCTTTTCATAGCTTGCCGCCTCAGGCGGATAAACAAAACGGAAAGCGTCCTTTTTCTTGCCTGAAAACGCCGCGGCGATATCCAGCTTTGTTTCTTCGGGCAGGGTGTCGTCCACGTCGATCAATAAATTGTAATAATACGCCGACTGACTTTCATTGCCAAGATTGAGATAATTGACCGCCAGCCCTTCGTAGATATCGGGAAGATCCGTTTCCTCGCAATCGTCTAAAAATTTATACAGCCACATAATGGCGGACATGTGCAACCCCATACTTTCGTAAATATCGGCAAGCCGAACATAAATATCCCCGTCCCCGCCGTATAATTCCAGTTGATTGTACGCAAAACGCAACGCGGGGATAAATTTCCCCTCGTTGTAGAATTTGTCCGCCAGCTTTCCAAGCCGTTCGTAACTGAAATCTATTTTCTTTACCTTTTGCTGTTTCGCCATAATTCTCCCGTTGCGCCCCTTTGCCTCTCCCGTTATACGCGGTCAAACGGTCAATCTGCTTTTTTAAAGAGATTTTCCACGTCCTCACCGTCAAACGTATAATCGGTATTGCAAAAATGACAATGCGCCCGCACCGCGCCGTCCTCGGCGACGATCTTCTTTAATTCCTCTTTTCCTACCGTCATCAGCACGCGAGAAAGATATTCCCGCGAACAATGACATTGATATTTTGCCTCTTTCCACTCCGCCGCGCTATCCGAGGTAGAAAAATACTTTTTCGCCGTCCGTTCAAGACCTAACGCTTGCAGTTCTTCCACAATTTTTTCAAGGTCTTTCCCCGTCGGCATTTTCCGCAACGTTTCTTCGTCCGCAAAGGGCAAAGGCTGCAACACGGCAAGCCCCGCAAATGCACACCGCCTCCCTTCCAGCTTGATAAGCGTTTTAAAATGCGTTGGCAACTGCTCGCTAATGCGATAATATTCTTCCATAGTTTTGTCTATGCCGCCGTTTTGCGGCAAAGCGCACGTCCCCACAAAGGGGCGGGAATAGCCGTCGTCGCGGACGACGGTAAGCGAGCCTTCCCCAAAGCCGAGCTCCCTTTCAAAGCCGTCGATATAGCCGCGAATATGCAAGGGCTGATCCCCCGATACGCCAAGCTCCCCGTTTTCGCTTTTCAAAGTGATAGAAACCTGACCCGTTTGCTCTTTTAAGCACGCCCCCATATACGTCATTGCAGACAGCGCCGAGCCAAGCAGTTGGGCTTGCGAAGCGGACAAACGGTGACGAGTAATCCCCTCGTTGACCATTTCCGTCGTATCAGCGAGGGTCAAAGACACCTGATCGCCGTAAATCAGCTGACGAAATACGTTTTTCATAGTCCTTACCCCCCCTTTACGCCTTTTGCGCCAAAAAGCAAATTCTATCGCTAATATTCATATCTTCGCCCAAATGTCCTTCCACTTGTACCAAACGGAACCCAACGGCGGTAAGCGAGTTTTCGATCTCCTCGCGCGTATATATATATTGTACGTGACGTTCGTCAAAGCGGTCGTATTTGCCCTGCCCGTCCTTGACGAACAGGCTGACCTCCATTGTCGCCTTTTCCCCTTCCACCTTGTTAAAGCTGAAATAAGTCACTTCCTCGCGGTCGTCAACGGAAACAGTATTTGCAATCTTTTGCAGGAATTTTCGCATGGAACTGATATCAAACAAAAATACCCCTTTTTTATTTAACGCACCGTAAACGTTTTTAAACGCCGAAAGCAGCTTTTCTTTGGGAATATAATTGATACAATCGTTGATTGCAGTGCAAAAATCAAACCGCTTGGGCATTTTTTTCTTGGCAATATCCCCCAACAAAAACTCCGCCCTGATCCCCTCTTTTAACGCCGTTTGCTGGGCGCAATCAAGCATAGTAGCCGAAACGTCCAGCCCCGTCATTTGATAGCCGTGCCGCGCAAACGCACGGGTAAACCAACCGCCGCCGCACCCGACGTCCAGCCCACTCGTTAAGGCGTAGCCTTCTAATTTTTTAATTAAATACTGCGACCAATTTTCATAGCCGCAGTCGTCGTTGAGATATTCAAACCATTCGGCAAGATGTACGTAAGCCGCGCTCTTTTCCATAAGTTCTCCTTTTCCGACCCGCCGCCGCAGCCACGGCGGCTGCCCGATCTTATTGACCGAGCAGCTTGGGCGGGGTACGTTTTTTGCCTTTTTAAGTCGGAGGC
>JAZKXM010000055.1:0-12678 GCA_045611585.1 Candidatus Scatosoma sp.
ACGACATGGCTACGACCCGACTTATACGTCCCGCCAAAATGCGCTTTGACGTTTGGAAAATACTCTTTCACCTCGGCAACGCTTGTTAAAAACCTCCGCCGCACTTCCTCCGCGCCCGACCTCGTCGAAACGTGCAGGTGCGAATATACCCCCTCCACGTTCACGAATTCGCCTTCGCGCAATATTCGGCAAACCCTTTTCAGTTCTTCGCCGCACACGCCGTAGCGGTTCATACCGCCGTTCACCTTTACGTGTACCCTCGCCCGCCGATTCGCCCGACGGCTCGCCTCCACGGTCAACGCCGCGGAAATTTCGTCGGCGACCGTCACGATCAACCCGCTTTCTATCATGGCGATCCCTTGCGCCAAAGTGGCAGGCGGAGTAAACACCAATATATCCTTTCCACAAGCGGCAACGCCTAAGGCAATTCCCTCCTCCCAAATGGAAACGGCAAACATCTCTACCCGTCCCGCCAAGGCGGCGGCAATCTCCTCCGCGCCGTGGCCGTACCCGTTCGCCTTGACGACGGCGCACAGCTTTTTCCCCGTTGCCAATGTAAAGGCGTCCGCGTTATCCTTAACGGCTTTTAAATTGATCTCCGCTATCGTTCTTTGCACCCTTTATCGTATGCAAAAAATTCCCGCAAAGTTCCTTTTTTCGTTTTATTTACTAAAAATAATCCTATGACAGTTGTCGCACTCGATCGTCGCGCCACCCGTCAGCTTGCTAAGCGCCGTCAACGGCGGCTCCATACCGCAGAAAGGACATCGCCCGCTTGCAAGCTCTCCCACGACGGGGAAAATCCTCTCCTTTCGTTTGTTTTTATATTTTTCCAAGGTCGCAGGCTCCACCTCGGCGGCAATCTTGCTAAGCTCCGCTTCGATCTGCTTGCGTTCTTCCTCACGCGCCCCCTTTACGGCGTTGTATTTTTCCTTCGCCAAAGAGTATTGCTTTTGCATCGCGATAACCTGTTTTTTCAGCTCCTGATATTCGGCGGAGGTCGCGTTGATGTTCGCGATCAACGCGTTCAAATCCGCCTTGATCTTCTTTAACTTATCCATGATCGCCTGCGCGTTCTTCTTATAGAAAGCGATATCCGCGCCCCCTTCCACCAATTCGTCAAGGTTTTCAAAATCCGCCAAAGTCCCTTCCGCCTGACGGTATTTTTTGGACAGCTCGACGGCTTCCGCCTTCAACGCCGCCGCCTTCGCGTCTAACGAATCCAACTTTTCAGGCGCGCTTTCCATAAACTTTTTCGCCTTGACGTACTCTTTTCTCTCGTCGCAGCCCGCCAGCTCGCGCTCTAACGCGTACAGCTTTTTATCCGCCTCTTGATACTGTAAAATTGCTTGTAATTGTGACATATCTTTCTCCTTCGTCAAAGCAAACCTTCGTCCGTATGATATACGCACTCCAATCCCGTCTGCCGACTCATTTTTTCATAATATTTTTTAAAACCGTAGTTTTCCGACGCATAATGCGTCAACTCAATCACCGCCAGCCCCAGCTCCTCAGCCAGCACCAACGCGTGATGTTTAAATTCCGACGAAACAATCAAATCCGCGCCCTGCTTAAACGCGTACAGCACTTCTTCCGCACCGCCGCCCGACCCGCAAAAGGTCGCAACCCGCCAAATTTCCGTTTCCTCGTCGCCGTAAACCCGCATACGCTTCGCGTCAAACTCAACCCCGACAGCCTTTTGTATATCCCACAGCCTTCTCGGCTCAATCCGAAACACTCTGCCATATCCGCCGTCCGAGCCTTCCACAAAGCGCGGCGAGGATAAAATTTTCCTATCCCCCAACCTTCCGCCTATGGCGGCGATCACGCCATCCATTAGGCTCTCGTCCGTGCCACCGTCCGCCATATCAAGGTTCAAATGCATTGAAATCACCGAAATGCGGTGGTCGATACACTTCATCAGCTTTTTCCCCAGCGTATCCCCCGTATGTACGTTAATCGACCCGATTTTCGCATAAATAGCGGGATGATGCGTAATAATCAGCTGCGCGCCCACCTCAACGGCTTTATCGACCGCCGCCGTCGAAAAATCCAAAGAAAAGAGTATCTTTGTCACCTCGCATTCGGCGTCCAATAAAATCCCGCTGTTATCATAGCCGCCCGTCAAGCGGCAAAATTCGTCGCTCAGCCGCTTGGGCGCAAGCCCGTCCGCCAGCTTATAAATTTCACTTAATCTCATTGTTCAACACCCTTTCCAGCCGTTCCGCCCTCTTTAAAAGCGCCGCGCGGCTCTCCTCTTGCAGGTTGGGTCTATCCAGATATTTTCGCGTATCCTTCAACAGCTTCGCCGTCCTATCCAAAAACGCTTCGCCGCGGTTTTTTAAATTATCCCGACCAAACTCATATTCCGCGTCCGAATAGTTCTCCTTGCCCGCCTTACTCTCGCCGATAATCAAATCGTAATATTTCCCGTCGAAAAAGGTATCGTCCCGCAGGATCGTCACCCCTTTTTCCAGCAAATACCGCCTAAGCTTTTCCGAATCGTGCATAGGCTGCAACACGAAATATTGAGGAATAAACCCGTACTTTTCGTCGGACAAAATAGAGATAATTTCGCTGCCGCCCATACCCGCGATCAACACCTCCTCGGTGTCCTTCGGCACGCCGACAAACCCGTCGCCCAAAACGGCAACCGCCCGCCCGTCCGCAATATATTCGGCAAGCAACGCCTTCGCCTTTTGTAAGCTCCCCTCGCTGATGTCGGAAAGGATCGCGCGCTCGCATAACCCCTTTTCCAACATATATTGCGAGCAGTACCCGTGATCGCACCCCACGTCCGCAAACGTTTTCGCCTTTCGCAGGCAAGAGCATATCAAATCTATCCTTTTGCTGTACCCCATTATTCCAAAAAGTCCTTCAACTTCTTGCTTCTAGACGGATGACGGAGCTTTCTAAGCGCCTTTGCCTCGATCTGACGGATACGTTCTCTGGTAACGTTAAATTCCTTACCCACTTCTTCCAACGTTCTGGGCTTCCCGTCGTCAATCCCGTAACGAAGCCGCAAAACCTTTTCTTCACGAGGGGTCAGCGTATCCAACACGCCAAGCAGCTGTTCCTTCAACATCGTAAACGCAACCGAATCGCTGGGCGTCGTCGTCTTTTCGTCCTCGATAAAATCCCCAAGATGGCTGTCCTCTTCCTCACCGATAGGGGTTTCCAAGGATACGGGGTCTTGCGCAATTTTTTGAATTTCCACTACGCGGTCGGGGGTAACTCCCATCTTTTCCGCAATTTCGTCAGGCGTAGGCTCTCTCCCCAATTCCTGCAACAAAATACGCTGTACGCGGGTCAGTTTGTTGATGGTTTCCACCATATGAACGGGAATACGGATCGTCCTTGCCTGATCGGCGATTGCGCGAGTGATAGATTGCCGAATCCACCACGTCGCGTACGTCGAAAATTTGTAACCCTTTTGATAATCGAATTTCTCTACCGCCTTCATAAGACCAAGGTTTCCTTCTTGGATGAGGTCCAAAAACAGCATTCCTCGTCCCACGTACCGCTTCGCGATAGAAACGACCAAACGCAGGTTGGCTTCGGAGAGGCATTTTTTCGCCGCAGCGTCCCCCTCCTGCATTTTGCGCGCCAACTCGATCTCCTCGTCAGCCGACAGCAGCGGCACTCTACCGATGTCTTTCAAATACATCTTAACGGGGTCGTCCAGCCCGATATCGGAAAGAGCCTGTTCAAACAGCTCTCTATCCCTCTCGTCCTCGTCAACGATTTGGATACCCGCTTCCCCCAACGATTTGTACACAAACTCCATTTGGTTGACATTCGTGTCATACTTTTCCATAATGTCGCAAAGCGCGTTGGTGGAAATGCTGCCCTTACGGCTGTAATTGCCGATAATCCCCGCAATGATCTCGTTCAGTTTTTGTTCGGAAATATTCACTTGTTTTATCCTCCGTTTAATCCCGATGCCGTTCCCCTCGTCTTTTTTTGAAAAACGGCTTTTTATTTACAAAGCGAATCCCTTTTCGCTTGTTTTGCCTTTTGTTTCTTTGTTTTTCGTTACGTCTTTATTTATACCCTGAAACCGCCTCGTTTCAACCGTCTTTCCGCGTTTTCTTTGCCATTTTCGCCACTTTTTGCCCCATTTTCGCCACTTTTCCGTCAATTTATCGAAAATTATAGGCAATTTATCGGCAAAAATCACCGCAAAGTCTTTTTTCGCTTCATAAACTCGGCAATCTTCAACGCAATCCGTTTTCGTTTTTCGTCGTCCTTCTCCGCCTCATACTCACTAGTGCAAAGTGCGATTTGCCGCTCGATATACTCCTTTTCCAAGGTACGTACGCTGTCGCGGAAAAACTTTTCCGCCACCTCTCCCGTCAGCTTGTCCCCATAATTGAGGTCAAGAATTTGATTAAATTCGGGACAATCCTCGTCCAAAATCTCAAACAGCTCGCTGGGCCGAATCCGCTCGTCCGCTTCCTCTCTCTCCCGTACGTATTCGGCAATCACGTTATGCACGCCGTCCGAAAAATTCAGCTCCGCCAAGGAAAACTCCACCGCGTACGGCGCGGAAAACAGCTTCGCCGCCAAAATAAACCTCGCCGCCTTGTGCAGCTTATCCGACCCCAAGTCCGCCTCGGCAATCTTCACCGTCGGCAGCGGTGTCTCCTTTTTACTTTCGGCGGGCAAGTTCTGCAAATCCCGTTCCAAAGCTTGATAGCTAATCCCCGTCCGTTCGCGCAGCTTTTTCAAAAGCTCCTCTTTCACGCTTTCGCTTTCTTCGGTGCGTACAACCTTCAACGCCTCGGCAACGAACGCCCGCTTGTCCCCTACGCGGGACAAATCGTACTTTCCCTCTAACGCGTGAATTTTATAAACAATCAGCGGCATCGCCGCGTCCAAACACTTTTGATAGGCGTCCGCGCCCTGCTTTGCCACGTCGTCAGGGTCTTTCCCTTCGGGCATAGGTACGACGCGCACCTTCAAATTCTCGTCCTTCAAAATCTCCAACCCCCGAAGGTCGGCTTTTTGCCCTGCAAAATCCCCGTCGTAACTAATGAGGATATTATCCGAATACCGCTTCACCAGCCTCGCCTGATCTTTGGTCAACGACGTACCCATAGACGCCACGACGTTTTGAAAACCCGCTTGGTATAAGGAAATAGTATCCATATACCCCTCGACGATAATTACCTCTTTTATAGGCTGCGATTTTTTCAATTTCTTCAAAAGATTGATGTTGTATAAGGTTTTACTCTTATTAAACAGCATTGTTTCCTTGGTGTTTTTATATTTCGCAAAATCCGCCTTTTCCAGCAGTCGCCCGCCAAAGGCAACCACCTCGTCAAAGGCGTTGATAATGGGAAAAATCAACCGCCCCGCCTGCGCGTCCACCAGCTTTCCGTTTTTCGCCTCAATCAACACGCCGCTGTCCAAAAGGTCGGCACGCGAATAGCCCTTCCCCGCCAAATAATCGGGTAAGGAAAAGAAATCCAAGGACGCCCCCAAGCCAAACCTTTTCACGGTCGTCGGCGACATTTTCCGAGCGGAAATATACTGCAAATGCGCGTCCGCGCGACTGTCCCCGCTGTATAAACACCCCGCGTAAAACTTCGCCGCGTCCAAAGCGATAGCAGCCAAAGCGTCCCGCTTTTTTTTCATTTCCACGGCTTTCTCGCTGTCGAAATTCCCGTCGGGAACTTCCATCTTCGCCCGCGCCGCCAAAATTCGCACCGCGCCCATAAAATCCGTCGACTCGATTTCCTGAACGAATTTTACAACGTCCCCCGACACGCCGCAACCGAAACAATGATAAAACTGTTCCCCCTCGTTGACGGCAAAGGAGGGCGTTCTCTCGTGGTGGAACGGACAGCACGCCCAATGCGTCCCCCCCTTCCTATCCAACGAAACGTAACTGCCAATCACGTCGATAATGTTATTCTTTTGTTTCAACTCCTGCATAAAGCGGAAATCTACGCCCCTTCCGCTGTTATTCACGTTACGATACCTCCTAATGAAAAGCTGGACGGAATAAACAGGTTTTCAAACACGTTGACAGCGTACCTATCCGTCATACCCGACAGATAATCGCAAACTACCCGCTCCTTGCCGTCTTTATCCAACAAACGATAGTACGCTTGCGGCAGCTTGTCGATATGCGCCATAAAATACTCGTACAGTTTCGTAAGCATTCTCTCCGCCCGCTCTTGAATAATCACGTTTGCATAATCGTACACCCGTGCAAACATAAAATCCCGCAGCTCGTTCGTCGCGCCCATCACCTCGTCGGACATCTGCACCTTGTTTTGTCCGTAACATTCGCGATAAATATCCTCAATCGCCGTGTGTATGCGCTCTTTCGTGCGCTTCCCCAGCACCGCCACCGCGTTTTTCGGCAGGTCTTCTTCCTTAAACACCCCCGCCCGAATAGCGTCCTCAATATCGTGATTGATATACGCGATACGGTCGGCAAGCGAAACCGCCATACCCTCTAACGTCGCAGGCTTGCCCGAACTCTTATGGTGAACAATCCCGTTTTTAACCTCCCAAGTGAGGTTCAGCCCGCGCCCGCCCTTTTCAATCACTTCGGCAACGCGCAACGACTGCAAGTTATGTTCAAACCCGCACTCCGCAAGGTTATTTAAAACCTTTTCGCCCACGTGTCCAAACGGAGTATGCCCCAAATCGTGGCCAAGCGCAATCGCTTCCGCCAAATCCTCGTTCAAGGCAAGCGCGCGCGCAATCGACCGAGCGATCTGCGACACGTCAAGGGTATGCGTTAATCTAGTGATATAATGATCCCCTTCGGGAGCAACCCAAACCTGCGTTTTATTTTTCAAGCGTTTAAACGAATTGCTGTATATGATCCTATCCCTATCCCGTTGAAACTCGGTACGGAACGCGCAAGGTTCTTCCTCCCGCGCCCGCCCCTTGGTTTCGTAAGATTTTTTAGCAAAAGGGGACAAATTTTTTCTTTCGTTTTCGCACAGCCTTTCCCGCACCGTTTGCGAAAAATCGTCTATTTTTCGATCCCGTCCGTCCATAGCTACCTCCTTATCATTACGCCCTACACTTATATATTCGACAAAACTTCCTCAATTCCTTTTTTTTA
Source organism: Candidatus Scatosoma sp. (assembly GCA_045611585.1). Taxonomy (GTDB): domain Bacteria; phylum Bacillota; class Clostridia; order Christensenellales; family Borkfalkiaceae; genus Scatosoma. The sequence goes on from JAZKXM010000055.1 coordinate 7,091, forward strand.
ATAAAAAAAAGCGAAAAATTTTTTTCGCCCTTTTTTTAAATAATTCTACAACGTAAGCCAGCGGCTTACATTTCACTTGCCCGCAGGGCAAATTTCATACGCCTTTGGCGCATTTCACGCAAACCCCGCTTGCAATTCACCAACCGCACCCCGCGGTTTTTACACCAGCTTTCTGCCCATCAAAACGCCCATCACGGACGCCATCATTAAGCCTCTCGTCCACCCCGACGAATCCCCCAAACAATGCAGCCCCTTGACGTTCGTGTTAAAATCCTCGTCCATCTTGATTCGGTTGCTGTAAAATTTCAATTCAGGCGAATACAACAGCGTCTCCGACGCCGCAAACCCAGGAACAACGTAATCGACCGCTTGGATAAAATTGATGATATTCAGCATAGTCCGATACGGCATAGCCGCCGTAATATCCCCCGCCACCGCGTCTTTCAAGGTAGGGCGAAGATTACTTCTTTCCAGCTCCTTTTGCCAAGTCCGCTTTCCGTCGAGTATATCCCCAAACCGTTGCACGAGGATATGCCCCGCGCCCAGCATATTCGTCAACTCGCCGATTTTCTTCGCATACTCAATCGGCTGATTGAACGGGTACGAAAAATTATGCGAACAAAGAATAGACAAATTCGTATTGTCCGTCTTTAAATCCTTATAGCTATGCCCGTTGACCACCGCCAAATTGTTGTCGTAATTTTCTTGCGACACAAACCCACCGGGGTTTTGACAAAAGGTACGCACCTTGTTTTTAAAGGGCTGCGGATACCCGATCAACTTCGATTCGTACAAAGTGCGATTGACCGTTTCCATAATCTCGTTGCGCACCTCAACCCGAACGCCGATATCGACGGTACTCGCCGCGTGTTCGATACCGTACTGCTCGCACAGCTTTTCCAGCCAGTCCGCACCCCGTCTGCCCGTCGCAACCACGGTACTATCCGCAAAAATTTCATAAGAAACGCTCTTATCCGATTTCTCAATCGCCGCGCCCTTGCACTCGCCCCCGTCAATCAACAGAGTCGTACACTCAAAATCAAACAAAATCTCTACGCCGTTCGCCTGCAAATACCGCTCGATAGCCAAATAAATTTCCTGCGCCTTTTCCGTTCCCATATGCCGAATCGGACAGTCCACCAGCTTTAACCCCGCCTTGATTGCGCGGCGGCGAATTTCCTTCACTTCTTCCCCTTGGTTCAGTCCCTCGATATGCTCGTCCGCGCCGAATTCCAAATAGATTTTATCCGCATATTCAATCGTTTGTTGGGTAAGCTCCGCCCCGATATGGTCGGGCAAACTCCCGCCGACTTCATAGCTCAACGACAGCTTCCCGTCCGAAAACGCACCCGCGCCCGAAAACCCCGTCGTAATGTGGCAATACGGCTTACAATTCACGCATTTTTGCGTAACCGACTTCGGGCAACGACGGTTTTCCACCGACTTCCCCTTCTCCACAATGGTAATCTTTTTTTTGCTCCCCTTTCTAATCATTTCCAGAGCGGTAAAAATCCCCGCAGGTCCCGCCCCGATAATCAATACGTCCGTTTTCATAATTTTTTCCTCCTCCTTATCTTTTTATCTTTCACCAAACGCTCGCTCGAACCCGCCTTTCCGCTGGTCTTGCGCCTCTTTTTTAGCGCGTTCCGCGCCCAAACGCCCGCTCGAACCCGCGCCCGCCGACCGCCAAACGCTTCTCAACCGAACGAAACTTTCCGCAAACGAGCTTTAAAAAACCGCCCCCGAACAGTCCTCGGCGACGGTCTATTTTGTTTACTGTTATGTTTCAGCTTTGGACCAAACGTTATTATATCACGCGTTTTCCGTTTTGTCAATACTTTTTGTAAAAATTTCCCCAACCTCAAATGTTATTTTATAATTGATGTGTCAGTGGGGCAACCTGCCGATACATCAATTTTTTATACAAAGGAGAATGTAAAGATATGGAGAACGGAACGAAACGGTACATTCAAACGGTTGTGTGGCTCGCCAAACTGTACGAGTTTGTAAATCAAGAGTTGTTCAAGTGTGAGCTTGAACGCCCTGTAATCACTGTGCAAACGGACGAACGCAACAAGGCATACGGTTGGTTTACCTTAAATAAGGTATGGAAAGAAAACGAGAAAGACGAAGGAAATTACGAAATCAATATGTCGGCGCAATTCCTTAATCGTCCTATAAGTGAAATAGCGGGTACGCTTATTCACGAAATGTGCCATCAATGGGCGAAAGAAAACAATATACAAGACTGTTCGCGAGGCGGGTCATATCATAATAAGCTTTTTCGAAAAATCGCAGAAGAACACGGTTTAAAGGTCGAAAACGTTGCGAAAATCGGTTGGTCGAAAACTTCCCTTACGGAAGAAACCGAACGTCTTTTAAGGAGTTTTATCAAGTCAAATCCCCCTGCGCTGATCTATCGTGCCGCACCTTTTAAGGGAGTACGGGTCAAAACTTCCAGCACGAGGAAGTATATTTGCCCTTGTTGCGGCAATTCCGTAAGGGCGACAAAGTCAGTTAATATTGCTTGCATTGACTGTGACGAGCCTATGCAAGAAGAATAATGAGGTGAAATTATGAGAAAGAAGCAAAAACAAACACCTTTCAAAAAGGTAAGCAAGGATTTTTGTGGACAATGCGAGCTTCGGCAGTTGCCGAAAGATACATATTTCGCGTTGTTGACAAGAGGTGTGTTATGTATGGAAAAATGAGCTGGCAAGAGTTACAAGATAATTATATATTTGAATCCAAGCGTTTGAATAAAGTTGATCGCGAACAGTCTTTTAAGCTGATTCGTAGGGAGATTAATAGGCGTTTAAGGTCTATTGAGCAAAGTGGTTCAAGGGCGCGCGGAATTGCCCGCAAGCAAATTGCGGAGCAGCGTCGTAGTGAACGTAGATATTATAAACGCAAGTAACATACGGGGAAAACCGTATTTACATAAAATCGGGCTGATGAGTATCTGAAAATTGATACGAAACGAGCATTGCGGGGTGAAAAATGAACCTCCACGCCCCGCAACCGTCCCCGATACGGGAAATAAAATAAACGCGGAAACGCAAAGGAGAAAGTATCAAAATGGCAGAAAACAAGAAAGCTACGGCAACGGTAGGACAAGCACAGGCAACGGAGAAAAAGGAAGAATTCCTTTATGTGGAACGTGAAACGTTCGAGGCGAAGGACGGTCGCGAAATGTACGGTTATTTAGTCAAGGGCAAAATTCGCGGTCGCGACGTAAAGGTGGATTTCGTGGCGAAGGACCAAGGCGGTTACGAAGTTCTTGACATTATCTTTGACGTAGCGCAAAAGGCAGTTTTAAAAATCCACGACGAAACTATGACAAACGAAGACGGAAGTAAGTCCACGTATACGGTTTACGAGGTGGAAAACGTTGACGAAGACGGGATTGTGTATAGCTATAAAATCAAACCCGCCCGCGACAGCGATAAAGCGACGTTGAACATTTTACTGCAACAGCTTGAAAAAGCGAAAGCAAAAGAAAAAGCGGCATAACAAAAAATTGAAAGTGCACTTTCAAAAGTGAGATTTTTTCATATTTTTATTCCTTACAGTAGGTAGGCGGGAAGCAAACATTGAGTATCTTGTATGCGGGTGTTTGCTTCTCTCCCCTATAAACAAAAAACGATAAAAGGACGGTAACGTAATGAAAGGTTTTATTGAGGTAACGTGTAGGCTGACGGGATTAAGGATATTGTTTCCGATTAACAGGATTCGAATTATCGAGGAGGACGGCGACGGGCGGTCAAGTATTGGAGTGGACGGCGACGGCATTGACGGTACTGTTGTGTATCGCGTAAAAGAAAACTACGACCAAATTGTTGACAAGATTATTCTTGCAACAGGATAAAAAAGGAGAAATTAGAAATGGCTAAATATACGAGAGCGCAGAAAAAAGCGTATTATTCGGGTATGGGTTATCGTGCCGCTATGGAAAACAAGAAGATTCCTTTTAAGAGTGAAAAGAATTTGAACTCGTTTCGTCAAGGATACAAAAACGCGGCGGCAAATGTAAGTCGATATCCCAACCGCTGATATGAAACAAGGCAAAAAGGCATATACGCCCGAAGAAAAACGGGCGTATTATATGGGTGTAGGCGCGTGGATAGGCTTCGGTAGAACGGGAAGTATCCAAAGAGCTATAAAAAATATGTCCCCTGCTGTTAAAGAATCGTTTTTAAACGGCTTTGACGAGGCGGCATTGAGAAAAAAGAAAAAATAAAAAAAGTAGAGGTAAATTAAAAATGAGATATTACAGTAATAAAAGAGGTAATTTGTTTGGAAAAATCGCGGTAACGTTGGCGATTTTGCTTTCGCTGGGTGCTTCGAGCGTGGCGATCGGTATGGGTGTAAAGCATAATGGCTGGTTTGAAAAAGCTGAATGTGAACACGTTTACGTGGACGGCGTTTGCGAAGAATGCGGCGAAAAAGAAGTCGTAGAAGACGAAAACGACGAATCCCCCGCCGACGACAAAGCGGCTGAATAACAAATATTTTAGGAGAATAGAAATATGGCGAGATATAAGAACGGAAAAACAAGTTTGCTTGCAAAGGCGGGTTTGTCTTTATCCGTTCTTCTTGCCCTCGGCGCGGCAGGTACTGCGCTTAGTATGGGCGTGAAGAACGACGGTTGGTTTGAAAACAATCAAAACGGCGGGGAAATTGTAGCCCCCGTTGAAAAGGAAAATCCCCTTTCTCAATCGGTAACGTTTGATAGAGTACAAGCCGTTGCGGGTATTGCTGAAAGCGTTGATTTCGTAGAGTTTAACGAGCTGGACGGCGACGGTTTCCCCTGCTACGGCGGTAAATAAAGAGGTCAATTGGGAAATTGCGTGGGTAAACGGTTCTTCCGCTTGGGCGAACGGAAAGACGGTAACCGATTACGTTACTCTTACACCAACGGCGGACGGCGCGCTTACGGCGGTTGTTGCTTGCTTACAGCTCTTTGAGGAGCAGATAAAGGTTTCTGTTATTTCCCGTTATGATCCAAATATAAAAGCCGATTGCACGGTAGATTACGGGAAGCGGCTTTTGGGCGGTTCGATTATGATTAACGGTTTGTATCACAATTTGGGGGATAGTTCGTATTTGGTTTATACTTCATTAAACGTTTAAAAGGTTGGAAGTTCACTGAAAGCGATAAAAAGAATGTTCAAGCTATAATTGATAAAAACAAATAAAAAAAGAAAGGTTGCGAGCGGTAATACCACTTATTCGCACAATTCAAGCCCTATTTAGGACGAATTAAATAACCTTTCTATATGTTATTATACAGCATATTCACGATAAAGTCAACGAATTTAATGGAAAAACAAAGAAAAAGGAAAAATTGAAAATACACTTTCAAAAAGTTAAGGAAACGAAATGAAAATATTTGACGTAGAAACGAAAGAAACGGTGGAATACAATCCAAAAAATAAAGGGCGTTAAAAAACTCCCTTTGCTTGCGAGGTCGGAACACAGCCGACAACTAATCTTCCGATTAGGTTCGCTACCTTGTAAATATTATATGCGATAATTTCGCATTTGTCAACCCTTTTTTAGAAAATTTTAAAAATTGAAAATACACT
>JAZKXM010000056.1:0-3879 GCA_045611585.1 Candidatus Scatosoma sp.
TCCGAATGTCAGCTTTCCTATTTGGAGGCGTGTATCCGTGACAATTTAAACGAAAATGCGGAGCGCGCAATGGCGGTTTTAGAGCCGTTGAAGGTGACGATTACCAACTACGAAGGGGAGGAGGAATTAGAGGCGGCAATTCACCCCTTAAAGCCCGAATTGGGGACTAGAAAGGTTGCGTTCTCTAACGTCGTGTATATCGACAAGGCGGACTTTTCCTTAAATCCGCCCCCCAAATATCAGCGTTTGAAAGAGGACGGGTACGTTCGCTTGAAGGGCGCGTATATCATTCATTGTGACGAAGTGATTAAGGACGAGGACGGCAACGCGATCGAGCTGAAATGCTCGTACGTGCCGAACAGCCGTTCTTCTAGCGACACCAGCGGCTTGAAGGTGCGCGGAACCATTCAATGGGTGGACGGCAAGACGGGGGTGGATGCGGAGATTCGCAAATACGGCGTGCTGCTGAAAGACGCCGAATACGCGGGTCAGGATTTTGGCGAGCGTATGAATTTGGACAGCGAGCATATCTTCCACGGCAAAGCCGAACCCTATCTTGCGGAAAGCGAGGACGGCAAGGCGTTCCAGCTGATGCGGGTTGGCTATTATAAGAAATGTAAGACGGAGAATGGGGGGGTGGCTCTTTCTGAAATCGTTTCTTTGAAGGATAATTTCAATAAATAAGTGAAAAAAGATAAATAAGCGAAAATAATCAAAAATAAGCGAAAGGTTTTCGTTGTTTTCCCGCGGTTGGCGGGAAAAACCGCGCCGCGCTCGGGTGGGACTTGTTTGCGGGCGCGGAATACATATAAGGAGAGAGCTTTATGATGAAAATAAGTTCTTTGGCGGCGTTCAATTTGGGGGCCTTACAGCCCTATCTACCCTATATTGGGATTGGCGTCGTGGCGTTTATCCTTGTGATTGCCTTGATTGTCGGCTTATCGCAGGGATTTAGAAGAGTTGGCTGGGGCGGTTTGCTTTGGGGCGGCGCGTGCGTCTGCTATGCCTTGATAGGCCGCTTTTTGGCGGAGAAAAACCAGCTTGCGGGGATTATTCAAGGAATGGGTGTTTCGGCGGCGACGGCGTCGGCGGTTTCCGCGGCGTTGGTGGCGGTCGGGTGCGTGTTGGTATTCCTGATTGTGTTTGGGTTGATTGCAAAGATCGTTAGACCTTACGACGAGGAGGAAACTCGCGAAGAAGCGGCTCCGCAACAGACTCCTTATCCTCCGCAGTATGCGTATCCGCCCTATGGATATCCCTATCAACCGTATGCGGCGTCCCCTTATGGAGAGCCGTTTGACGAGGATTTTGAAGAGGATGAACCCGAAAGAGGGGTAGAACGGCGTGTAAAAAAGAGTGGTGCTGACAGATTTTTCGGCGGGATTGTTGCGGTGATCAACGCGTTGGTCGTTTTGGCGATGCTGGGCGGTTTGGTCTTGACGGTTTTAAACGCGACGGCCTTGCGCGAGGGCGCGTTGAAAGCGGTTTACGAGCTTCCCGTTATGCAAAAAATCTTCCCGTACGTCGCTTCGTATGCAATTGACTTTTTACTGATCGGGATTGTGATGCTGTACGTTCGTCGCGGGTATAACGTCGGGATTGTTGCGGGCTTGCGCAGCTTGGTGGTTTCTATCGGTCGTATCGTGGCGGTTGGGCTGGCGTTTTGGTTGCCCTTCTCCCCGTACGTTGCGGAAGGCGCGCCGCTTGCGGTGATCGGAAAAGGGAACGCTGCGATCGCGGGAATGCTTTCTAAATACGTTCCCGAGGCGTTGCAGGGGATTTGCGCGCCCGTTGCAGGCGCGGCGATGGGGGTTATCTTGACGGTGATATTCCTGATCGTTGTAGGCATTATTTCGTGGCTTTTGTCCCTTGCGATTGAATCGACGGAAACGGAGGGCGGAGCACAATTTTTCGACGGATTGCTTGGCGCAATCGTGTACGTTGTGATCGGGCTTGTCGTTTGTATTATGATCTGCGTTGCGTTGTATGCGGTGCAATATTTCGGCTTGTTTGAGGCGGGAAAATTGCTGGGTGAACAATCGGCGCTGTGCAAGGGGATTTTCAACGTTTGCGACGAATACGTCAAACCCTTCTTGGAAAAATTTACCTCTACCATCGGCGGGTAACGGTTGGTTGCCGTCGTTGGCGTTGAAGGGGTTTAATACAAAAAGGAAAGCGGGCTTTTTCACAAAAGTCCGCTTAAAAAATTTTTGCCGAAAATACTCCACGGCGGGGTTGTTTTTTGGGAAACGGAATGTAAAAAGGAGTTGGCGCACACCGAAAATTCGGTTAGTGCGCGATCGTATAGCTCCGATACCCCTTCGTCGCTATAAACAGCGGGGCTTTTTGGGTGTTGCCAAGGGGTTCGGTTTGCGTTTAGCAATTCGCTGTCGGAAATCGGGTAAAGATTTCGTTTAAAAATAGCAAACGAGGCACCCATGTACGCGTTGAAAAGGGAAATACTGCGAAAAAATGCGGATTTGGAAAGGGGTGGCATTTCCCGTTTTGCCGCGAAAGCAGAATATAAAAGGAATAATTCGTTCCGTTGCTCAGGTGATAAGCGTTGTTTTGCGTAAGAAAAAAAGGGATCTCGGTCGGGACGGTTTTGCGGTTTTGTTTTGAAAAATTGATCTAACCTTGCTTCCACGTTAGAGTGTTTTAAAAGGGATTTCCCCGAAAGATAATAGACGTAGGGGTGAAAGGTGATGTCTGCGGCGTAATGGGAAAGATAGCCCATCGCGTAAGCAAAAGCCATTTCGTTTACGGAAAAGGTGGCTAAAATTTTAAAAAAGTCGTAGCTGTCTTTATGCAGCAACCGTCCAAGATTTGCCGACGGGCGGGCGCACGGATAAAAAAAGCAAAAATCTCCGCCTTGCGCTCCGAAAAAATATAAGGGGAGGCAGCGGGAGATTTTCTTTTGACATTCGGTTGGCAATTGTAAAAGTCCGTCGCGGGCAACAGCGTAATGTGTATAAAAAGCAGGCATATTTTCAGTATGTGTTTTGAGTCAAAAAATTAAACGCGGCAAAAAAGGCAGGGGCAGGTACGCGTTGAAAACATCCCCCCGCCCTTAATCTTGGAAATTTAGGGTGGGGGATTTCGTTTCGTTTTTATTCAAATTGATTGGCAAGGATATCCGCCGTCAACCGTGCGAGGTTTAACGTTGCGGAATCCATTTTTGCCCCTTCCTGCTTGTCCAAAACGGCGACGGCGCCAAGGCAGTCCCCGCCTGAAACGATAGGGACGATAACCTGGGCGGTGATCCCTTCTTCCTTTGCAGACGTGATAGGCAGTACGTCCCCGCCCTCAGCGGCGTTAGCGACGTAGCTTCTACGCTCTTTTAAGATTTTGTCCATTTCGGCGGACAGCGTTTTGCCGTCTAAATCTCGTTTCCCTTCGCCATAGGCGAATAAAACTCCGTCCGTGTCGCAGATTAGGGACAGCTTCCCGCTTAAATCGTTTAACGATCGCGCGGTGGCTTCGCTGAACCTTTCCAGCGTCGCGATGGGCGAGTATTTTTTAAGCATCAGTTCGTCGCGGTCGGTGAAAATTTCAAGAGGGTCGCCCTCTTTGATGCGCAACGTGCGACGAATTTCTTTTGGTATGACGACTCTGCCGAGTTCGTCTATTCTTCTGACAATGCCGGTAGCTTTCATAAAAATTCCTCCAATTACAGATATTGTGTGGAGGGACGGGGGCAATTATGCACGGAGGAGCGGCTCAGGAAAAAAATTTTCAAAAATTTTTGAAAGACAAGATAAAATGAGTTGACAAAACATACGGGTTAAGATATAATAAGGGCTGTTAATGCGGTCGTGGCGGAACTGGCAGACGCGCAAGACTAAGGATCTTGTGGGTAACTCCATGCAGGTTCAATTC